>NZ_JANSIH010000340.1:14738-39221 GCF_047462075.1 Synechococcus sp. R55.2 | reverse complement strand
AACTCCCGCCCTCTGCTGAAAAACTTTCCCACCACGGGCGAGCGGGTAGTGGTGGGGCCGGGGGAAAATGCCGGCGTAGTGGATCTGGGGGAGGGGGATTGGCTGGCGTTTAAGATCGAGTCCCACAACCATCCTTCGGCAGTGGAGCCCTTCCAGGGGGCAGCTACCGGCGTGGGAGGGATCCTGCGGGATATCTTTACCCTGGGCGCCCGTCCCATTGCCCTCCTCAACTCGCTGCGCTTTGGGCCGCTGACCGATCCCCGCAACCGCCGCTTGATGGCCAGGGTGGTGGAGGGCATTGCCCACTACGGCAACTGTGTTGGGGTGCCCACCGTAGGCGGCGAGGTGGCCGTGGATCCCTGCTACACGGGCAATCCTCTGGTGAACGTGATGGCCTTGGGGCTGCTGGAGACCCCTACGGTTGTCAAATCTGCAGCCCAAGGGGTGGGAAATCCCGTTTTGTATGTAGGCTCCACTACAGGGCGGGATGGGATCCGCGGGGCCAGCTTTGCCAGCGCCGTTCGCGTCAGCGGGACGGAGTCCTCACTTGGGGAGCACTCCCAACGGGATCTGCCGGCGGTGCAGGTGGGGGATCCCTTCCTGGGCAAATGTCTCATCGAGGCCTGTCTAGAAGCTTTTGCCACGGGAGCCGTGGTGGCGGCCCAAGACATGGGGGCGGCTGGCCTCACCTGCTCCACTTCGGAAATGGCCGCCAAGGGAGGGGTAGGCATCCGGCTGGATCTGGATCGGGTGCCGGCGCGGGAAAGCGGCATGGCTGCCTGGGAATACCTGCTCTCGGAATCCCAGGAGCGGATGCTGCTGGTGGTGCAAAAAGGCCGCGAGGCGGAGGTGATGGAGATCTTCCACCGCTGGGGTTTGCAAGCTAGTGTGGCCGGGGAAGTCATTGCCGAGCCGCTGGTGGAGATCTGGCACCAGGGATCCTGCGTGGTGCAGGTGCCGGTGCGGGCTTTGGCCGAAGACACCCCCGTCTATGTCCGTCCGGTGTTGCCAGAGCCGCCAGCCTACGTGCAGGCAGCGTGGCAATGGGATCCCGCCACTCTACCCCCTTGTGATTGCCAGGGGATCCACCTCGCTCAGGCAACGCTGGCATGGAAAGAGGTGCTGCTGCAGCTTTTGGCCAGCCCCACCCTGGCCAGCAAAGCCTGGATCTATCGCCAATACGACCACCAGGTGCAAAACAACACCGTCCTTTGGCCGGGCCAGGGAGATGCGGCGGTTATCCGCATCCGTTCCCAAAAGTTTGGCGTGGGCGAGGTGCCGCCCCTGCGGGCTTCCCGCAAGGCCATCGCTGCCACCCTGGATGGCAATGGCCGCTGGGTGTATTTGGATCCCTACGAGGGGGCCAAGGCAGCCGTGGCGGAAGCTGCCCGCAACCTCACCTGTGTGGGGGCCGATCCCCTAGCTGTTACCGATAACCTTAACTTTGGCAATCCCGAAAACCCGGTGGTGTACTGGCAGCTGGCCCTGGCCTGTCGGGGGATTGGAGATGCCTGCCGTGCCCTCGGTACGCCGGTAACGGGGGGAAACGTTTCTCTCTACAACGAGACCCTCACCCCCCAGGGATCGCAGGCTATCTACCCTACCCCTGTCATTGGCATGGTGGGTCTTATTCCCGACTTGAAATGCATCTGTGGCCAGGGGTGGCAGCAAGAAGGGGATCTCATTTACCTCCTGGGATCCCAGGCCCTCACCAGCTTGGGGGGCAGCGAGTATTTGGCGGTCATCCACCAGCAAGTTACGGGCCGGCCCGCGCCAGTGGATCTGGAATTGGAAAAGCGGGTGCAAGCTGCCTGTCGCCATGGAATCCGCCAGGGCTGGGTGCGCTCTGCCCACGACTGCAGCGAGGGGGGATTGGCTGTGGCTTTGGCAGAAGCCTGCTTGAGCGGAGGCCGCGGCGCAACCCTCTCCCTGGCTCCTGGATCCTTGCGCTGGGATCAGGCCCTGTTTGGCGAGGGATCCAGCCGCATCCTAGTCTCCGTAAGCCCGGCCCACCGTTCCCTCTGGGAAGCCTATTTGGAGTCCCAGCTCCCCGGCCAGTGGCAGCTTTTGGGAGAGGTGGGATCCCCTGCGGATCCCCTGCTCTTAAGGACGGCAGAAGAGGATCCCTTACTGGTGGTGTCTTTGGCAGCCATGCAGGCCGCCTACCACGGTGCCTTTTCGGACTAGCTGAGCCTCGGTTGGGAAACCGTTTTCTGCGCCCAGCTCCCTTCTCCCTTGGGGAGAGGGGCCAGAGGTTGGAGAGGACAACATCCTTAGGGGGATTTTTCCTCACACAAATTGGCCTGGATCACCTCTCGATATTGGGACTTGGGCTTAACGCCCACCAACTGGGCCACCAGCGTCTTGTTTTTGAAAAATTGCACCGTCGGGGTGCCCGCCACCCCCCCTGCCTCTGCAATCTCCGGATCTTTCTCAATATCGATCTCCACCACGTGCAGCTTGTCCGAGAACTCATCGATGATCTTGTTCAAGATCGGCTTGAGGGCATGACAAGGGGCACAGGTGGGGGCGGTGTACTTGACCATGAGCAGGCGATCGCTTTCGTGGTAGAGTCGCCGCAGGGCATAGCTCCCCTCATGGCAAGTCTTGCTGAAGTCTAAGTCATCCTGTCCATTTTCCTCAAAGCTGGCCTCCTCAACAGCAGGATCCCCAGCAGACTCTGCCGCAGAAGTCGCAGCAGGGCTGGGTTCAGGATGGCTTTGGGGAAGGACGTGATACTCCTGGGCCAAGCCGTGTTCCGAGAGCCAGCGCTCTGCCAACATGGCCGCCATACAGCCAGTGCCGGCAGCGGTAATCGCCTGACGAAACTCGTGATCCTGCACGTCGCCGGCGGCAAACACCCCCTCCACACTGGTGGCCACGGATCCCGGGCGGGTGACGATGTAGCCGACTTCATCCAGTTCCAGTTGTCCTTTGAACAAGTCGGTGTTGGGCTTGTGGCCAATGGCATAAAATAGGCCACCCACTGACATCTCGCGTATTTCGCCGGTTTGGTTGTTCCGCACTTTCACCCCGGTCAGGCGCAGGCCGTCGCCCATCACTTCCACCGCCTCGGTGTTCCAGTGCACAGTGATCTTGGGGTTGTTGAGAACACGATCCTGCATGGCCTTGCTGGCCCGCATTTTGTCACTCCGCACCAGCATATGCACATGGGATCCAAACTTGGTCAGGTAGGTGGCTTCCTCACAAGCAGTATCGCCGCCGCCAATGACCACCAGTTCCACCCCTCTGAACATAGGCATAGCCCCATCGCAGATCGCACAGGCCGACATGCCCCGGTTCCAATAGGTCTCCTCTCCGGGCAGGTGTAGGCGCTTGGCTGTGGCCCCGGTGGCGATGATCAGGCTGTGGGTGCGCAATTCCCGCTCGTCAGAACGGACGACAAAGGGCCGCTGGCTTAAATCGACGAAGGTGACATCTTCAGTGTAGAGTTCCGCCCCCCACCGCTGCGCTTGGGCTCGCATGTTCTTCATCAGTTGGGGGCCGGTGATGCCTTCGGGAAAGCCCGGAAAGTTTTCCACCTCGGTGGTGGTCATCAGTTGCCCGCCAGGGATCCCGCCCGCCTGGAACCCCTCGAACACGACCGGCTTCAGGTTGGCACGCCCAGCGTAAATGGCTGCTGTAAACCCGGCAGGGCCGGAGCCGATGATCACCACATTCTCAACCCGACTTTGCTCTGTCATCCGATGTCTCTCCTTCTGCAACAGGACTAAAAGTCAAACTCATAACGACTACGCTTTAGCTTAACACCCTTTGGCAAACCGGGCGAGCTGGGGGCCTGCTGATCCTAATTTTCGCTCGCCTCAGGCAACCGGGGCAGGGTTTTGCCCGCCCCATCCGGTTATTTCTGCCCAGAGGTTGGCAGGGTGGCGGCCATTGCTCAAGTTCTGGATCCCCAACACCCCATCTGGATTGACCAAAACCAACAGGGAAAGGGGAGCGACTCCGATGAGCGAAAAAGCGGTGTCCGAGATAGCCAGCAAGTGGGTCAGAAGGCCAGGCTCGAAGCAATTTTGTATCAGAAACTACAAAATGCCCGTGTTGGCCTTTCTAGGATGAGTGAGCGTTTTTGGCCTGTCTGGGTCGAAGCGTGGGGATCACCTGCTGGGATCCCATTTATTCAGCCACAGTTCCCCCAGTCTTAACCGCAACCCAATCAGGAGAGAGTAATGGCATCCACGCCCCAAGAAGTGCTTCAGATGATCCAGGACAACAACGTCCAGATAGTGGATCTCAAGTTTGTGGATATCTTTGGCACCTGGCAGCATGTTTCCTTCCACACCTCGATGATTAAAGAAGAAACCTTCACCGAGGGGCTCCCCTTTGACGGATCCAGCATCCGGGGCTGGAAAGCGATCAACGAGTCTGACATGTACATGGTGCCGGATCCCAAGACGGCTTGGATTGATCCCTTTCTGGAGGTGCCCACCCTCAGCATAACTTGCAGCATTGTTGAGCCGCGCACCGGCCAGCCTTATAGCCGTTGTCCCCGCAGCCTTGCCGCCCGTGCCGTTGCCTATCTGCAATCGACGGGCATTGCCGATACCGCCTACTTCGGGCCGGAGGCAGAGTTTTTCATCTTTGAGGATGTTCGTTTCGACCAAACCCAAAACTCGGCCTACTACTTCGTGGATTCCATCGAAGGTCGCTGGAACTCGGGCCGCGAGGAGAAAGGCGGCAACCTGGGCTACAAGCCTCGCTACAAAGAGGGCTATTTCCCGGCCCCGCCCACCGATGCCCATCAAAACATCCGCACCGAGATGCTGCTGACCATGGGCAAGTTGGGGGTGCCCATCGAGAAGCATCACCACGAGGTGGCTACCGGCGGGCAAGGGGAGCTGGGCTATCGCTTCGCCGATCTGATCACGGCTGCCGACTACATGATGGTTTACAAATACGTGATCCGGAATGTGGCCCGCAAGCACGGCAAAACCGTCACCTTCATGCCCAAGCCCCTGTTTAACGACAACGGCACCGGCATGCACACCCACCAGTCCCTCTGGAAGGATGGCCAGCCTTTGTTCTATAGCGAAGGCACCTATGCCAACCTGAGCGAGACGGCTCTCTACTACATCGGTGGCCTGCTCAAGCATGCCCCGGCAATCCTGGCCTTCACCAACCCCACCACCAACTCCTACAAGCGCTTGGTGCCCGGTTTTGAGGCGCCGGTGAACCTGGCTTACTCCCAGGGCAACCGTTCCGCCGCCATTCGCATTCCCGTGACCGGCAACAATCCCAAAGCCAAGCGTCTGGAGTTCCGCTGCCCGGATGCCACCTGCAATCCCTACATCGCCTTCTCGGCCATGTTGATGGCAGGTCTGGACGGGATCAAGAATAAGATCCACCCCGGCGAGCCTCTGGACAAAGATATCTACGATCTGGAGCCGGAAGAGCTGGCCAAGATCCCTTCCACACCCGGATCCCTGCTGGATGCTCTGGAAAGCTTGCAGAAGGATCATGCCTTCTTGCTGGAGGGAGGCGTCTTCACCGAAGATCTGATCCAGACCTACATCGAGTACAAGATCGACAACGAGATCAACCCCATTAACCTGCGGCCCCACCCCTACGAGTTCGCCCTCTATTTCGACGCCTAGACGGTGTGGCTGATTCTGCAGCGGGATCCCATCAGGGATCCCGTTTTTTCTGAGCAAACGGCACTCCCAAACTGTGGATCCCTTGAGCAACTTGGCTGCTTTTGGTCAACAGCACCTCGTGCCAACGTTGAAGCATCCCGCGCTGCCCATCGACCCAACAAAACTCGCCGCAAAAAGGGATCCCCAGCAGGGATCCCTTCTCTTTGAGCTCAGGCCAGAGCATCAACAGTTACAGACAGATTAGCTCATGCTAACACGGCTACGGTCGTAGTTGAGCCGGAAGGTGGGATGCACTTTTCCTTGGATGCGGTTCCAGAAGTTGCGCACGTTGACATGCAGGCCAATCTGCTCTGTACCGCGGATCAGCATGGATTGCTGACGAATCCGAATCAAACGTTGATGGCTCATCATCAAGCGGCGAGACAGGTCGTCCAAGAGGTGAGAACGGCCAGCAGCAGCCACCGGGGCAGATGCCTCTGCCGTCTGAACGGGTTGAGCCGATCCTTCGACCGCCTTGGGATGATAAGCCACACCTCGATAGAGCAGGTCAAGGTTGGTGGGCAAAACCACCGGCTTGGTCAGATGGCGGAACCGCCAGTCCAGCCCCCGGTAACGACCCCCCACTTTGCCGGGAGAAACCGCCGCTGTTGCAGAAGAGGGGGTGTAATCGACGCCACGGTAAAAGAGTTCCATGATCTTCGCCTCCAAATGAGTTGAGTTTTCATCCGTTCGCCTTCTCCCAAGAGAAGCCCCACGGTTACCAGAAGAGTTGAGGCGCGTTCCTTCGGGATCTCTCCCTACTTCCGTCCTCTGGCTGCGATGTCGCTCTACCCATGATGAGCCGCCCAGCACGCGAGAGGATGAACGATTTCTATCTACATTCTGTATTATAAGCTACGGTTTTGGGGTGTTGTCAGCAACTTTTAACAAAAATTTCCACTGAGTTTCCGTCCAGCTTCCTCTGAATCCAGGCTGGATCTGAATCCGGGCTGGGCCAGCCGGGATCCTCGGGGGCAGCAGGGTGCAGAGCTTGAAGCCGAGTTCTTCGCTCTGTCCGAGATGCCAGAGGAAGCATTATCGTGGAAGAATCCTCAGGATTGGCTACAAAAGTTCACATTCCTCGGTGAGTGCCCTGTGCAGGAAGACTTTCGTCTGATTTTGGACATTGTGACGGTATTGGCGGCAGCGGCAGCGGGTGGATTTTTGGCCTCACTGCTGAGGCAGCCGGTGTTGCTGGGCTACTTATTAGCCGGGATCTTAGTGGGGCCCACCGGGCTGGGGTGGATCAAAGAGTTGGTTCAGGTGGAAACCCTGGCTCAATTTGGGGTGACCTTTTTGCTGTTCACCTTGGGGGTGGAGTTTTCCCTGAAAGAATTGCGCAAAGTGCGGGGGATCGCCATTGGCGGCGGCATTTTGCAAATCAGCCTGACGATTTTGATCACGGCGGTGCTGGCAGTGGTCAGCGGCTGGTTGACGCCGGTGCAAGGGATCTTTTTAGGGGCCGTACTCTCCTTGTCTTCCACGGCGGTGGTGCTCAAAAGCCTCACCGAGACCAACCAGATGGACACTCCCCAAGCCCAAGCCATGTTGGGGATCCTGATTGTGCAGGACTTGGCGGTGGGGCTGATGCTGGCGGTGTTGCCGGCTTTGGATTGTCCCTTGCCGGAGCTGGCGGGATCCCTGGTCAAGTCGGTAGCGGAAATTGGCCTGGTGGGGCTGGGGGCAGTGGTGAGTGGCATTTGGCTCGTTCCGGCCTTCTTGCGGCTTTTGGCTCAGCAGGAGAGCAAAGAGGTGTTTTTGCTGGGGGTGATCAGCCTCTGCGTGGGGATTGCCCTGTTGACGGAGCGGCTGGGCATTTCCAGCGAGATTGGGGCTTTCATTGCCGGGCTGATGATCTCGGAGGTGGAGTACGCCGACCAAACCCTGGACTATGTAGAGCCTTTGCGAGATGTGTTTGCTGCTCTCTTTTTTGCGGCCATCGGCATGCTCATCGATCCCAGCTTTATCCTCGGCCATCTGTTGCTGATCCTGGGGCTGGTGGGGCTGGTGATGGTGGGCAAGTTTTGCATCGTGGCTCCCTTGGCGCGGCTGTTTGGTTACACTCTGCCGGCAGCGGTGGTGGTGGGGCTGGGCCTATCGCAAATCGGCGAATTCTCCTTTGTGCTGGCCAGCGAGGGGCAGGCTTTGGGATTGGTGTCGCGGCAGATCTATTTGTTGATTGTCAGCACCACAGCCGTTACCCTTCTGCTCACTCCCTTTCTGCTGAGGGGCGCTCCTCGACTGTTTTCCGGGCTACACGGGATCCCCTTCTTGGCCCGTTGGTTGGAATTGGGCGAGCGGCCTCGTGCTCTGGCCCCTGAGGCTCCTCAACAGGGGCATGTGGTAGTGTGCGGCTATGGGCAGGTGGGGCAAGATATTGTGCGCATTCTGGAAGCCCGTCGTCACCCCCTCTTGGTTATCGATCAGTCAGAACGGGTGATCCAACACCTGCGTTCCCGTGGGATCCCTTACTTGTATGGGAATGCCGCCAGCGCCTTGGTGCTGGAGAAAGCTTGCCTGCCCCAGGCCCGCGCTCTGGTCATTGCCCTGCCGGATCGCATGAGCATCCGCCTCTGCCTGAAACGAGCTCTGGAGTTGGCGCCGCAATTGGATGTGGTGGTGCGAGCTACCGACAAGGAAGACATCGAACAGCTCTATCAGTTGGGGGCCAGAGAAGTCGTCCACCCCGAATTTGAGGCCAGCCTGGGGCTGTGCAGCCATGTGTTGCTGGAGTTGGGAGAACCCCCAGACATCATTCAGCAGGAGATCCTGGCCATTCGCAGCAGCCACTACCGCGATCTGCGCCCTCTCCACCCCAGTTGCCTGATCCCTGCCCCCCTCAGTTGGCTAACGCAGCAGGCCCAACCCCTATCCCCAGAAAGCCCTGCCAACAGTAGCCATGACAGCAGCCCGGCAGAATCTTCCTCGGCGTGGTGGGAACGCTGGCAGCGGCCCGTTCAGCCGGAATGGGCAGGGATCCCTGGCTCTGCCGATTGACGCACCACCCCTGCTACACGCGAAGCACTCCAACGGATTTGGGTAGGGAGTCTCCCTTGTTTTGGATCCCCGTTCAAGTTATCCTGGGAGCTGTATCAACGGTTTGTTGACAGGTTTACCGTAGATTAGCCGCGAGTTTAACTTCCCTCACCCTCTCCAGAAGACTCAGCCGGCAACCATCCAGCAACTTCTCAGGCAAACCACTAGCTAGGCAGAACCTATGGGTATCACCATCGAAGGGGTATCGAAGCGTTTTGGGCAGTTTCAGGCCCTTCACCCCACCGATCTCACCATTCCCACGGGATCCCTGGTTGCCCTCTTGGGGCCATCGGGTTCTGGCAAATCCACCCTGCTGCGCCTGATTGCCGGCCTAGAAAAGCCGGATACGGGGCGGATTTCCCTCACCGGGCGGGATGCTACCCATGCCAGCGTCCAGGAGCGCAACATTGGTTTTGTTTTTCAGCACTACGCCCTGTTCAAGCACATGACGGTGCGGCAGAACATCGCCTTTGGCTTGGAGATCCGCAAGGCTTCACGGGCCGAGATTCGGGCACGGGTGGATGAGCTGCTGGAGCTGGTGCAGCTATCGGGGTTCGGGGATCGCTACCCCTCTCAACTCTCTGGGGGGCAGCGGCAGCGGGTGGCCCTAGCCCGCGCTTTGGCGGTGGAGCCGCAGGTGTTGCTGTTGGATGAGCCCTTTGGGGCCCTGGATGCCAAAGTCCGCAAAGAGCTGCGCAAGTGGTTGCGGCGCCTGCACGATGAGGTGCATGTGACAACGGTATTTGTAACCCATGATCAAGAGGAAGCCATGGAGGTGGCGGATCAGATCGTGGTGATGAACCAGGGGCGGATCGAACAGGTGGGATCCCCGGCAGAAATCTATGACCATCCAGCTACACCCTTTGTGATGAGCTTTGTCGGCCCGGTCAACGAGCTTTCTCCCCGCTCCCAACTCTTTTGCCAGCTTCCCGAGGTGCAGGCCGGCCCGCATCAGCTTTTTTTGCGCCCCCACGATGTGCAGATTGAGGTCAACCCCGGCAGCAGTGGTGTTTCTGCCCGCGTTAAGGAGATCATCCACCTGGGTCGGGAGATTCAGGCGGAGCTGATTCTTAGCGATGGCGGATCCCTGTGGGCCCATCTCAGCCGCGAGCAATATGCCAACCAACCCCTGCAGGTGGGGCAGCAGGTCTATGTGCGCCCCAAGGTGGTGAAAGCCTTTCCCGTCAAAAAAACCGAGATGACCGCAATGCCGGTGGGAGCTTGAGAAACGTTGCTGCAAGCTTTGTCTCAACTGTCTTGGCCGTGGCGGCTGACCCTGGGCTATCTCTTCTTGATGTTGATTCTGCCGCTGGCTGCCTTGATTGCCAAGTCCAGCAGCGTGGGCTGGGCGGAGTTTTGGCGGATCGCGACGGATCCCGTGGCCCTCTCCGCCTATGAAGTTACTTTTGTAACCGCGTTGCTGGCGGCTCTGATCAACGGCGTGATGGGCACTTTGACCGCTTGGGTGCTGGTGCGCTACGCCTTCCCCGGCAAAAAGCTCCTAGAGGGGTTGATCGATCTGCCCTTTGCTCTGCCGACTGCGGTAGCCGGCCTCACCTTGGCGACGGTTTACAGCAGCAACGGCTGGGTGGGATCCCTTTTGGCCCCCTTGGGGATCCGCATCTCCTTTACCCGCTTGGGGGTGGGGGTGGCGATGCTGTTTATTTCTTTTCCCTTTGTGGTGCGGACGGTGCAGCCGGTGTTGCAGGAGCTGGAGAAAGATGTGGAAGAGGCAGCCTGGAGTTTGGGGGCTTCCCGCTTTCAGACCTTCCGGCGCGTGGTGCTGCCCCAGATCCTGCCGGCGGTGCTCACCGGGGTAGCCCTGGGGTTTTCCCGCGCCGTGGGGGAATACGGCTCTGTGGTGATCATCGCTTCCAGCATTCCCTTTCGGGACTTGATTGCGGCGGTGCTGGTAATTCAGCGGCTGGAACAACACGACTATGCCGGGGCAACGGTGATCGGAACGGTGATGTTGGGGATCTCTTTCCTGTCGCTGGTGGTAATTAACCTTCTGCAAGCCTGGGGAAGTCGCCATGAAACCTAAGGGGGTATCGGGTGTCAAGCCGGAGCCATCGACAAACCCTTGGCTGTCGGGCCTGTTGATCGGGATCGTCGGGCTCTACATCGCGCTGCTGCTGGGGATCCCGGTGGTGAACATCTTCTATCAGGCGTTTCGAGAAGGGATCCCAGCCTTTCTCCATCGCCTGACGGAGCGGGAGTTGCTCAGTGCCCTGCGGTTGACGGTGCTGACGGCGCTGGTCGTTGTGCCCCTCAATACCTTTTTCGGCCTCTGTGCCGCCTTGGCCATTGCCCACCGGCGTTTTCCGGGGCGGGCCCTGCTCCTGAGCCTGATCGACTTGCCCTTTTCCATTTCCCCGGTGGTGGCCGGCCTAATGCTGGTGCTCATCTTCGGGCGTCAGGGTTGGCTGGGATCCTGGAGGGTTATCTTTGCCTTTCCGGGCATTGTGTTGGCAACGGCTTTCATCACCCTTCCTTTTGTGGCGCGGGAAGTGTTGCCGGTGTTGGAGGAGGCAGGCACCGACCAGGAAGAAGCCGCCAAAACGCTGGGGGCGACCCCCTGGCAGATCTTCTGGAGAATCACCCTGCCCAACATCCGCTGGGGCCTTCTGTACGGCGTCATCTTGACCAATGCCCGCGCCATGGGGGAGTTCGGCGCTGTGGCTGTGGTTTCCGGCAACATCATTGGCCGCACCCAGACCTTGCCCTTGTTCGTGGAAGATGCCTACCGCAGTTATGCCACTGCCTCAGCCTACGCGGCGGCGGTGGTGCTCTCTTTGCTGGCGGTGGTGACCTTGGTGGCCAAAGAGCTGCTGGAGCGGGGATCCCATTCCCGCCGGATCTTTTGATCCGTCAGGGTGTGGATCAGACGGGCTCGGTGAGGATCTCTGGCAGACAAACCTTAGTGCCCCCCAGGCCGCAGTAGCCGCGCGGATTCTTGGCCAGATATTGCTGGTGGTAGTCTTCGGCGTAGTAAAACTCAGGCGCGTCTAAGATCTCGGTGGTGATCTGGCCGTAGCCGTGGGCGGTCAGGGCCTGCTGATAGAGATCGCGGGTTTTTTCCGCCAGCTCCCGCTGCGCCGGAGAATACACATAGATGCCGGAGCGGTATTGGGTGCCCACATCATTGCCTTGGCGCATCCCCTGGGTAGGGTCGTGATTTTCCCAAAACACCTTCAGCAGTTGGGCATAGCTGACCTGAGCCGGGTCGTAAACCACCCGCACCACTTCGTTGTGGCCGGTCAGGCCGGTGCAGACCTCTTCGTAGGTGGGGTTGGGGGTAAACCCGCCGGCATAGCCCACCGCCGTGCTGAACACCCCTGGCACCTGCCAAAACCTGCGCTCTGCCCCCCAGAAGCAGCCCATGCCAAACAAGGCCAGCTCCATGCCCTCAGGAAAAGGCGGCTGCAGCGGATTGCCGTTGACAAAATGCCGATTCACGATCACCATCGGCTCGGCCCGGCCCGGCAACGCTTCTTCCGTTTTGGGCAGGGACAGTTTCTTGCCAAGTTTGCCAAAGCCAAAGAGCACCATAGGGACAGCCCGATACATTCGTTAACAGTTACCAGCCTAGCTCAGTTGGCTCCTCATGTGTTGGAAAAATCCTTGATCGGGTCAGCTCACCGATTCAAAAGCCCCCAGCCGCTTGGCCACTAGCAGATAGACGGTCATGATCCCCATCGGCACAACCGTGAAGGCTGCCGCCAAGGGAATGTTGCCAGAGGTGCCCTGAAAGGCGAGAACTGCCTGCCCGATGAAATAGCTGGAATTGCCCAGAGAATAAGGCACCACAAAATCTCCTAGCGTTAAGGAAAAGGTGAAGACCGACCCGGCCAGGATCCCTGGCAACGCGAGGGGGAGAATAACATGGCGGAATGTTTGCCAACCCTGAGCCCCCAAATCTGCAGAAGCCTCAATTAAGCTATCGGGCACTCGCTCCAAAGCCGCCTGAATCGGCAGAATCATGTAGGGCAGCCAAACATAGAGAAACACCAAGAAAATACCCAAGTTGGATACGGCCAGCGATGGCCCACCGATCCCGGGCAACTGCAAAATCTTTTCCACCCATCCCTGTAGGCCCACATGGGCGAGTAGGTAGGTGAGGATCCCTTCTTTAGCCAAGATCAACTTCCAGGCATAAACCCGAATCAAATAACTAGACCAAAGCGGTAGGAGCACCAACAAATACAAAAAGCCCTTCCAGCGAGGAGAGGCCAGTCTGACCATAGTATAAGCCAGAGGAAAAGCCAACACAATGGCAGCCAAAGTGACTGCCAAAGCCATAGTCAAGCTGCGGACAAAGATATCCACATTGGCCGGAGTGAGCAGCTCTCGATAGGTGGCCAAAGTCAACTTTCTCAGGATCAGGCCGGTAAAGGGATCCAGATGATAAAAACTTTGCAGCAGCAGCGCCAGCAGCGGCCCCAAGTAAAAGACCAGCAACCAAATGAGAGGTGGCCCCAACAGAATGGCAAGGGTGAGCGTCGGGTGACGATAGAGGAATCCAAACAGATCGGGTTTATCGGTTATCTGAGTTGTTTTGGCCATGGCCAGGCAGGCATGAAGATCAGCTTTTCATTCCCTCTTTTTGGTGTTATTGGAATTGTAGGTCGACGAGCCAATAGAATTCAACAGAATTGGGATTGAGAAAGTGCGAACAGGCAAGAGGGATTGGCTTGTCTACACCTGCCGGCGGGTATCCTTTGAGGGAAAACGGCAATCAGAAGATGCCGGTATGGTCATTTCGACTCAAACTAGGACACTGCACCCACACCTAAAACATTGGTCGCGTCGTCGCGTCAGCGCTGCGGAGCAATAATGCATGGGGCCATAAGGCTTTTCTCGTATAGCCCAGGTGTCTCACTCTAGCCTAAACGACCATATCTTGCTTGGCGGGAAGTGGAGGGCCATCGTAGACAGGGATCCTTTGAACCTTTTGGGGGCATTGGGAGTCAGACAAAGCAAGGTTGAGAACAAGGGAGCGTCCTCTCGTGCAGGCGGCAAAGGATACATCCGATTGGGAGCTGATCCAGCGCTGCCTCAACGGCGACAGCCAGAGCTTTCGCCAACTCTACCGCAAATACCAGCAGTCGGTACGGAATATCCTCTATCCCTTGTGTGGAGCCGATCTTTTGGATGACCTGGTACAGGAAGTGTTTATTCGTGCCTGGAAAGGGTTGCCTCGGTTTCGCGGCTCGGCCCAGTTTTCCACTTGGCTGTATCGCATCTGCTGGAATGTGGCCTCAGATCAGCGACGGCGCTGCGCCCGGCAACACTCCCAAACCCAAAACCTGGCCCTCGGATCGGATATCGCTCACCCTGGCCCCGACCTGATGCACTTGCACTACCAACAGGCTCTACAGCAAAGCATGGCTCAGCTTAGCCCTGAACACAGAATGGTTCTGATTCTGCACGACCTAGAAGATCTGCCCCAGAAAGAAATCGCCGAGATTTTAGGGATCCCGGTGGGAACGGTGAAGTCCCGGCTGTTTCACGCCCGTGCCACCATCCGTCAACACCTACTTCAGGAGGGCATTACCCCATGAGTGAGCACCCCAACCCCCTAGCAGACGAGCGGCTGCGCCACTTTTTGCGTCAATATCGCCCCCTCCCTCCCCCTGCGGCCTCTGGGCTGGAGGAGCAGATCCTTCAAGTTGTGGCGACTCATCCACTTCATGGCCGGCTCAAGCACCCTTGGCGTTGGGTTGGCATCTCCCTTTTGGCGGGCGCTTTGCTGGGCTGGATTGGCTATCAGCGCTGGCAGGTACAGGTGGTGGCCCAGGAGACCGAAGCCCTAGAAAGTTTTTTGGTGAGCACTTGGGGAAGCT
The DNA here is from genome assembly GCF_047462075.1 of Synechococcus sp. R55.2. Taxonomy (NCBI): domain Bacteria; kingdom Bacillati; phylum Cyanobacteriota; class Cyanophyceae; order Synechococcales; family Synechococcaceae; genus Synechococcus; species Synechococcus sp. R55.2. The sequence continues at coordinate 24,685 of NZ_JANSIH010000340.1, read as the reverse complement.
TGCTGAGCCCAGAGGGAACAGAAACCGAAACTTGGTGGATAGAACGCGATCCAGAGGGATCCTAAATCCATCAGCCTCACGAATATCCCCCTTCATTGACCATTACACCGCTGAGACTTCTGAGACCTTGGTCAGATTCTTGGTCAGATTCTTAGAAAAAGCCTGCAAAGAACCATGAGAAATGCTTGGATTTGGATCCCCATTTTGCCACTCTACCTGGGATCCCTGGGTGAACCGGTGATGGGCCAACCCCGCCCCCTGCGAATGATGGATTTGCGCCGCCCCTTTGCTCGCAATTTGCGGGAGCTGAACCTCTCCGACGAGCAGTTGCGGCAATTGCAGCAGATCCGCCACCGCAAACAGGAAGAGTTGTTGGAGCGCATTTTGGAGTTGAGGGCAGCCCGCGGTCGATTGCGGGAGTTGCTGGTCGGCGATGCCCCTGAGTCAGAAGTGGCAGCTCAATTTCAGCGGGTACAACAGCTAAGCCAAGAAGTAAATGCCAAACGTTTTGAGGCAGTTCTGGAAATGCGACAGGTCCTCAGCTCAGAACAGCGGCAACACCTGCTGAAAATTCTCGAAGAGGCCGCTCCATTTTAATTGGATGGCTGGTTGGTATGAGCTGTTATGGTCATTTAAACAGGAATGAAACATTTCCGCCTGGCTCCCCTCTTCCTCTGAGAGAAGGGGTGAAGGCAGTGGCAGGGAGCGTTTGGGGAGTGTCTCAACCTAGCTTGAAATGACTATAACAAGGCGCTTAAATATCCAGGGCAACAATGACAGGGGCATGATCGCTGGGTTTTTCGGCCCGCCGTGGCTCAACATCGATCCAGCAAGCGGTGGCTTTCTCCTGTAGCTCACGAGACAGATAATGATGATCAATGCGCCAGCCGCGATTCCTTTGAAACCCCCCCGAGCGATAGTCCCACCAGCTAAAATGGCCGGGATCTGGGGTGAACCTGCGAAACGCATCTTCAAACCCTAAAGCCAGGATCTCCCGCAGGGCTTGTCGCTCCGGTTCGGAAGCCATGATTTCTCCCGCTTTTTGGGGATCATAAATATCCCGATCTTCCAGGGCAATGTTAAAGTCCCCGCAGAGCAGGATGGGATCCCCTTGGCTCAGGGCAACGGCGAGGTAATCCTTCAGCGTGGCTAGCCAGCGCAATTTGTAGGCATATTTTTCCGATCCCACCTCAGAACCGTTGGGCACATAAAGGTTGAGAATACGGATCCCGCGGTAGATGGCGCTCATCAGCCGCTTTTGCTCGTCCAAATCTGCCGCCGCAGGCAACAGCGCACCAAACCCCCGTTCCACTTTTTCCGGGGGATCCCGGCTGATCAGAGCCACACCGTTGTAGGACTTTTGCCCGTAGACCTCCACATGAAAGCCCCGCTCCTGAAAAGCCGTCCGGGGAAAGTCTTCATCCACCACCTTGGTCTCCTGCAGGCAGAGCACATCCAGGGATCCCTGGCTGTCCAGCCAAGCCAAAACCTGAGGCAGCCGGGTGCGAATGGAGTTGACATTCCAGGTAGCCACTTGCATGAGGGATCCCGCTCACTCCACCAAGGTTCTTCCTCGGATTTGGGCCAGCCGCTCCGCATCCAGCACCTCCCCCTCGGTGTAGTAGCCGGCAGCTTTTTTGGCCTCGATCTCCACACGGGCATCCGCCGGGATCAGCTCTTCTGGGATGGGCACCCGCTGCAGAACCTCAATGCCGGAGTTGGTGATGGCTCGATACTTGAGGTCGCTCATGGAAATCAGGCGATCGATTCGGGTTATGCCCAGCCAATGGAGCACATCCGGCATCAACTCCTGAAACCGGATGTCTTGCACCCCTGCCACACACTCGGTACGGGTGAAGTAGGCATCGGCCCGATCCCCTCCTTCCTGGCGCTTGCGGGCGTTGTAGACCAAAAATTTGGTCACCTCCCCCAAGGCGCGGCCTTCTTTGCGCAGGTACACAATCACCCCAGCTCCACCGGCCTGGGCCGTCTTAACGCATTCCTCAATGCCATGCACCAGGTAGGGGCGGCAGGTGCAAATATCCGAGCCAAACACATCGGAACCATTGCATTCGTCGTGAACCCGCACCGCCAGGGGCAAAGCCGGGTCGGTGATGGCGGCCACTTGCCCGATGATGTACACCGTCTGGCCACCGATGGGCGGCAAAAACACCGATAGGTCTGGGCGAGTCACCAATTCTGGAAACATGCCTCCCGTCTGCTCGAAGAGGGTGCGGCGCAGCAGGCTTTCGCTCACCTGCAATCGTTTGGCGATCCCCGGCAGGTACCAGACCGGCTCGATTGCGGCTTTGGTGACCACCAGGCTGCCATTGTCTTTGAGGATCCGGCCATCCACCCGCAACCGCCCTTTGTTGACCGCCTCCTGCAGTTCGGGCATGTGGATGTGGGCCTGAGTAATGGCAATAGTAGGGCGAATATCGTAGCCCTGGGCATAGAGGGGGGCAAAGACTTCTCCCACAACCGCTCCCCAGGGATCCAAAGACACAATCCGGTCTGGATCTCCCCAGCTTGGGTGAGGGCCAATCGACACCACCGGGGCAGTATGGGTTAAATCGGCGCGGTGATCCGCCTGCAAAGAGCCACTGGCCACAGCCAATGCCCGATAGACAGCGTAGGCTCCCGCATGGGTGCCGATGACATTGCGATGGGCAAGATTGGTCAGGCTACCCACCACCGGCCCCCGCTGCAGTGGATCCAAGGATCCCCAGCGGATCGGCTGGGCTTGCGTCCCATGAGGGGAGGGATGGGAGGTGAGAACAATGTGATGAGGACGGGAGGAAGGTTCGCTCATGGTCCTCAAATGCCTGGAAAATGGAAGAATCTGGAGAAAACAGAATTATAGGCGATCCCCAGCCGTTTCCAGAGAGCCTGACCCTTCTTTTGGGGTGCCTAGACAACGATTTTGGCCAAACCCAAGGGGCGGATCCCTGCCGGCGAAACCTCGACCCGATAGGGCAACATCTCCACTCCGGCTTGCAGGGCCTCACGAAACAGACGGGCATAGCGGGGATCCCGTTCTTCGCCGGGGGCAAACTCGGTGCAATCGGCGCGATTGATCCAGTACATCAGCAGGGCACGCTGCCCCTGTTGGCGCACCGCGATCAAATCTTCCAGGTGTTTTTGGCCGCGAGTGGTCACCGTATCGGGAAACAGCGCACGGGATCCCTTGGCCCAGGTGGTGTTCTTCACCTCCAGATAGGCCGAGCCAGCGTCTCCTGTCAGCAGAAAGTCGATTTTGCTCTTGCCGCAGGTCACCTCCCGTTGCCGGCGAGAAAACCCTGCCAATTGAGGAAACCACCCTCGCTCCAGCCCCCATTCCACCAGGCGATTGGGCAAGCTGGTGTTGATCCCCACCCATACTCCATCCACCTGGATCATCTCCCAGGTGTAGGCCAGTTTCCGTTTCGGCTCTGGGTGATGGGAGAGGTACACAGGTGCCCCCACCTGACAGACCCCACTCATCGGCCCCGTGTTGGGGCAATGGGCGATGATCTGTTGCCCGTTTTCCAGCTCCACATCGGCCAAAAACCGCTTGTAGCGGCTGCGCAGCACCCCTCTGTGCAAGGGGCTCGAAAAGCGGTAAGGCACCGGCCCATCCCTGCACTCCATCCGCAAAGCCTCTCCTTATCGTAGGTATTTTTTCTTTAGGATTTTGGAAATCTTCTCCGTGGATCGTCTCTCCTGCGCTAGGGTGAATCATGTGTCCCAAGGCTTGGGGCAGCCTTTTACGGCTTTTTCCGACTTCATGGGAATTCTGCAGATCACTCTGGGAAGCAGTAAGATCCCTATCGCACAAGAGAGGCGTCTGCATTAGCTGTAGTCAGTGCTGCCGGAAAGAGCTGTATTGGCGATTAAACCCATTTAACACCTCTTTTTTCTGCCCTTTTGTCAAAACTTGGAGAAGAAAACCCGAATGCTGCGTCTTGATCCTGATCCCGGCTTTCAGCCTGCGGATCCCTTGCAGGACAACCGTGGGCGTGTGGCCATATTCATCGACGGATCCAATCTGTTCTACGCCGCTCTGCAACTGGGCATTGAGATCGACTACACCCGCCTGCTGAAGACGCTGAGTGGTCGGTCGCCCCTTTTGCGCTCTTTTTTCTACACCGGCGTCGATCGCAACAACGAAAAGCAGCAGGGGTTTTTGCTCTGGATGCGCCGCAATGGCTACCGCGTGGTTACCAAAGAGCTAACCCAGTTGCCCGATGGATCCAAGAGAGCCAACCTGGATGTGGAAATTGCCGTGGATATGCTGTCGCTGGTGCGCTGGTATGAGACGGCTGTGCTGGTGAGCGGCGATGGAGACTTGGCCTATGCGGTCAATGCCGTCAGCTACCAAGGGGCACGAGTGGAGGTGGTTAGCCTGCGTTCCATGACCAGCGATCAACTGATCAACTTGGCGGATCGCTACATCGACCTGGAATCCATCAAAGACCAAATCAAGAAGACCAACCGTCCCTCCTCTCCCTACCTGTACCGACCGGGGTTCACCACTGATGAGGAGGACGAGGGGTGACTTCATCCCTCACCCCTAGCTCCTCTCCCCAAAAGAGAGGGGCGATCAGTTCAGTAAGTTCACTGTGATTCCGAGTTTGAAGGGATCCCCTGCAGCAGGTAAACCGGGTTCAGGGGGGCAAAGCGGGTGCCCTTGGCCAGGACGGCAGAGCGGGAGATCTGAACGTGATCTACTCGGACTTGCCAGCCGCGCGAACGCAGCCATTGCAGGGCTTCACTGCAGGTTTCTAGGGTAGCGAAGTTGGCCACCAAGATCCCTCCAGGCCGCAGGCGGGCTTCCACCACCGGCAGCAGATTGCGGATCCCTTTGCCGCCACCACCCAGCACCACCCGATCCGGATCTGGCAGGTCGGCCAACACTTGGGGGGCTGCCCCCGGGATCACCTGCAGGTTCTCCAGTCCAAAGCGTTGCCGGTTGCGCCGAATCAGGCAGATGCCGGCGGCATTCCGCTCAACGGCGTACACCTGAAGTTGGGGGGAAAGACGGGCTATTTCGATGGCCACCGAGCCGGTGCCGGCACCGATATCCCACACCACGCCCTCCTGGGGGAGCTGCAGGGATCCCAAGGTGAGCAGGCGGATGGGCTGCTTGGTGATCAAGCCGGGCTGGTCGGGAAAGGTGTAGAACTGGTCGTCCGGGATCCCTACCAAAGGCCAGCGATGGGGATCTGGCTCCGGTTCTACCCGTCGCAGCACCACCACGTTGGGGTTGGAGAAGGATGAATTCTGACCTTCCTGGAGGGGCACGATCTGCTCTTGAGGGGATCCCAGTTGGCTACATACCCAGGCTTGGTAGCGCACCGGCAGCCGCAGGTCGGAGATGAAGCGGGCCAAGACCGTCGGCGTGTGCTCCGGATCGGTGAGCACCACGATCACAGGGGATCCCTGCTTGAGAACGGCTTCCAACCGCTCCACTCCCCGCCCGTGCAGGCTGAGGATGGTCGCCTCCTGCCAGGGGATCTGCAGGCGGTTCAGGGCCAGCTGCACCGAGCTCACCTGCGGATAGAAGGCCAACCGCTCCGCTGGGAAATACTCCGTCAACAGCCGCCCGATCCCGAAAAAAAGCGGATCCCCGCTGGCCAACAAAACTAGGGATCCCTGAGCCATCTCCTGCTGCAAAAGCGGGATCCAACTTTCCACCGGCCCGGTGAGCGGGATCTTGCGGGCCGGATGATCGGTAAAGTGCCGGAGCAGATGAGGGGCTCCTGCCAAAACCCTGGCTTGGGAAAGGGGGGGGATCCCCCAGGAAGCCACAGAGCCATCCCCCGCTACCCCTACGACCGCAAGCTGAGGTGACCGCCCAGGTGCTGCCGTAGCCATTTAACGTTCGACAGGTGGGTGGTATTGGCGCATGTGATTGAGAAAATCCAGTCGCAGCTCCGCCACTTCCCGTTGCATTTCCCGCATCTCCCGAATAAAGCTGAGTTGAGCCTCGATCAGGCGGCCATCGCGCTCCCGAAATTGCTCCATCATCATGGCTTGCGCTTCCCTCAGTTCGGCAAACCCAGCCTGCATATCTCGGCGGCACTCCTGTATGGCCACCTCCAGCTCGTCTCCCCGCTCTTCGTTCTGTCGAATCCGCTCCTGGTTCTGTTGGATCAACGCCCTGATCTCCTGGATTTCGGTCTGGAGTTGGGCTTCCATAGCCTGCCGCTCGGCCCGCATTTCGGCCATCTGGGCCTCAAAGCGCTCAGCCGACCGCTGCTGCTCGGCCCGCATTTCGGCCATCTGAGCCTCAAAGCGCTCGGCAGATCGTTGCTGTTCAGCCCGGATCTCGGAGATTTGGGCTGCAAAGCCCTGCCGCATCTCAACCATCTGAGCCTCAAAGCGCTCAGCCGACCGCTGCTGCTCGGCCCGCATTTCTTGGATTTGTTCTTGTTGTTGCTGAAGGTTGCGAATCAGCCACTCCTCTTGTTCTGGGGTCATGGGAAAGGTCTGAAGATATCCCTTCAATTCTAGTCAGTTGGGGATGGGATCCCGTTGAGCTGCCAAGAGAAGGGCATTGACAATGGCAGCAGCAACTGGGGATCCGCCTTTGCGGCCCTCCACCCGAATCTGGGGAACATCCGTTTGCGCCAACGCCTGCTTGGCCTCTTCCACCGCCACAAATCCCACCGGCACTCCGATCACCAAAGCCGGCTTGACCCGCTGTGCCCGAATCTCCTCCACCAAAGCCAGCAACGCGGTGGGGGCATTGCCAACGACAAACAGGGCTTCTGGATAGCGGCGTGCCAAGTTCACCATCCCATTGGCGGCGCGGGTTTGACCGGGCCAACGAGGCTCCTCCACCCAGTCCAAAGCACAGTAGAGGGGGATCCCTTGGGCTTTCAGACCTGACTGGATCCCGGCTGCCACCATCCTGACATCGACAACGACAGGCCGCTTTTGCCGCAGGGCTGCCAGGGCTTGTTCGACGGCGTTGGGGCCGAAGAAAAAGCGATCCCGTAGCTCAAAGTCGGCAGTGGCATGAATGGCGCGGCGCACCACCTCATAAGGGATCCCTTGCCAGGGGTGGGGGCCAATCTCTTGATCGATCTGGCGAAAGCTGGCAGCAGTGATTGGGTCTACCTGGAAGGCTTCATTCATTGGGTCTGGAGTCAGGGGCACAGTCATGCTGGCATGTCCTAAAGAAGAACCGGTGGCGAAGTAGCTTTGGGCGAGCCGAGAAAACCACTAAGATTGGTCTAGCCTAAATTGGAGATGAGCCTATTGTTGTCACCCACTCCTCCCTTGCACAGACTCAACTCCCATCCTTCCCCTTCTGCTCCCGTCGGCGCCAATTCCGTCGGCAATCCCGGTTTCTCCTCTGTTGATGCGCCCTCCCCTTCCCCAACGGGCAGCGACAGGGATCCCTTGTCGGCTTTGCCTCGCTACGGCTACTCCCAAACCTGGCATTGGCGGGGCTGGCCCATCCATTTCACCTACACCCCCAGTCGCGCCCAAACCCTTACCGGTGTCGTCAACTTGACGGCAGCTCCGGCCCTTTTAATCCATGGATTTGGAGCGTCAGTGGGTCATTGGCGCCACAACATTCTCCCTCTGGGATCCCAGCGCTCCGTCTATGCCCTCGACCTGCTGGGATTTGGCAAGAGTGCCAAGCCGGAGATTGCCTACAGCGTTGATCTGTGGGTGGAGCAGGTACACGAGTTTTGGCAAACTCACATTCAGCAGCCCAGCATCCTGGTGGGCCATTCCATCGGGGGCTTGGTGGGAGTCATTGCCGCCGCCCGCTATCCCCAGATGGTGAAGGGCCTGTGCTTGATTAGCTGCGCCGATGGGCCCCATCCGGAAGAATTGCCCTCTCCCTGGGATGCTCTGGTGCGAGCCCTCTGCGAAGGGATTCTGTCGTTGCTGGGGTGCCCCCTCACTTATCCCCACCTCTTCAACTGGCTGCGACAAACCGAGGTGCTACGAGCTTGGATCAAGAATGTCTACAAGCGGGATGAGCAGGTGGATGACGAGCTGGTGCAGATCTTCCAGAGACCGGCCTTTGAGCCGGGGGCAGCCCACGTGTTTTTGGACGGTCTGAGGGCCATTCTCTGCCGCCGCTTCGACAGCCCCAAACGCCTGCTGCCCACCCTAAAAATGCCTATCTTGCTACTTTGGGGCCGAGAAGATCCGGCAGTGCCCAGTTTTTTGGCAGACCAATTTAAGCGCTGGCAACCTGCCCTCACCTTGGTGAAGCTGCCGGGAGTAGGCCACTGCGCCCACGACGAGCTGCCTCACTGGGTCAACACCCTCATCGGGGAATGGGCGGCCAGTCTGGAGACCTGCCCTGACTTGCCCACCCCCCTTCAGCGGGATCCCCTAGTCAGCTAGTTCAGCAAGTGATCTGAGCTATTCCCGGCAAGGTGCCACAAGTGAGGGCTATCGGCACAGGCCCCCCCCAGCTTGGAACACCCCCAAGCCAAATCCCAGCCTGCCGCCGGGAAAAGGGATCCCGCTCAGAGATCAGGGGGCAGCTTGAGGATCTGATGCTGGCGCATCCCCTGCCAGCGGCGAATGAGATCGCCATCAATACCGAACTGATCCAACGCCTTCACCACCACAAAATCCACCAAATCTAGGATGGTACGCGGCTGGTGGTACCAAGCTGGAATGGCCGGAACAATGCGCGCCCCCGCTTCTGCCAGAGTGGTCAAGTTGCGCAGGTGGATCAGGCTAAAGGGGGTTTCCCGCGGCACCACCACCAAGCGTCGTCCCTCCTTGAGCTGCACATCAGCAGCCCGCTCCAGCAGATCCGAACTCAAGCCGGCAGCCAACTTGGCAACTGTACCCATGCTGCATGGGATCACCAACATCCCCTGCGTGCGATAGGAGCCACTGGCAATGGTTGCCCCCACATCCTGCCAGCGATGACAAACCAGGGATCCACCGCTGCTCTCGGCTTGTTGTCGCCAAAAGTGGGCCTGCTTGCGGGGGTCTGTCGGCAGCAGCACCCCGTGTTCTCCCTGCCACACCTGATAGGCCGCTTTGGAGACCACCACTTCGACACAGTAGTCCAGGCTGAGCAGAACATGCAGAGCACGCACAGCATAGAGCATCCCTGAAGCGCCAGATACGCCAAGGATGATAGGCAGAGAGGATGTCAAGGGCCGCCGGGGAACGTCTTCTGCTCAAGTCTAGCGAGGGGAGCCGTCCCTCGCCTGCTCAGGGGATCCCTAACCCACCGCTCCAAAAGACTTGCACAACGCGGGATAAAAATGCTCCTGGCACAGGTTGAAGGCAGCGCTCAAGCCCCAGTCTGACTCTTCTCTGTTAGGTCTGCAGATTTTGCCGCCCGTTGCGGATCACCCGCAAGGACTCCACCAACCGCAACTCCAAGTCTTGCAACACCTGATCCACGTAACGGTGGGCCTCCCGCTGCAGGCGCTCCGATTCCTGCAGTGTCTGCCGCCGCACCTCCTCACTCTGTTGATAGGTTTGTTGCAACAACTGCTCCGCCTGAGCTTGGGCCTGTCGCAGAATCGCCGATTCGTTGAGGAGCTGCTCAGCCCTACGTTGGGCCGCGGCCACAATTTCTTGGGCGTAGCGATTGGCCTCTGCCAAGATCCGATCCCGCTGGCGCAGCAGTTCCTCCGCTTCCTCCAGGGCTGTCGGCAGGTTCAGGCGGATAAAGTCTAACTGCTCCAGAATCTTTTCCTCTTCAATAAGGGTGCGAGACCAAAACAGGCGAGGGCTACTGAGAATGGCTGCCTCCAGTTGATCCAGGGCCTCCTGGACGCGCATCAGAGCCAGGGTCTGATCCCCAAAGGGTACGCCGGCACGATTGGAAGGATCAGAGGGCAATTCTCGCATCAGTCCAGAGGAAAGTGGCCGCGCCAAGCAAACGGGCAAAGCAGGCAAGATAACGCCTACCATATCAGGTTCTCGGTTTCCTGAATCTGCGCAGTCTCCCCTTCGCTCCAACC
>NZ_JANSIH010000340.1:0-14638 GCF_047462075.1 Synechococcus sp. R55.2 | reverse complement strand
AGGGATCCCGGCTGCAAGCTGTAGCGAGGGGATTGGATTTGCCGCTAGCTTGGTAGAGGTGTTCTCCTCCGTTCCCTCGTTTATTTTTGCAACTCATGGCAGATTGGATCCTGTTGGCGCTGGTGGGTTCTGCAACCTACCTGCTGCTGCAAAAAAGTGTGGCCCGCCTTTCGAAGGTGCCGTGGCGGATCCTGTGGCTGGTGATGATGCTGCCCCCTTTGGTTTGGGTGCTGGGGCGTCAGGTGTTTCAGTACGAATTGCCTCCCTTGCTGATGTTGCTGCTGTTTCTCACCTCCTACTTTACCAGCATGACCTTGGTGAGACGAGGGGGCATTCGACCCCCAACCGTAGACCCTCGGCCCGAAGTGGAAAACGCATCCCCAGAAGCGGATCCCTCGCCGGCTGCAGAACCTGAGCCGGAGGAAGAGGAAGAAGACAGCGCCGCAGATCCGGTCTCGGTGGCTCTTGCCCACACCCCCATCTCCGAAGTGCCGCGGGAAAAGCTGAGCCACTGCTTCCCCTGGAACGTCTTTTATTTGCAAAATGTGGAGTACCGCCCCCAGGCGATCATCTGCCGGGGCAACTTGCGGGCGGATCCCAGTGAAGCCTATGAGCGGGTGCAGCAAAACGTGGAAACCACTTTCGGCAAACGCTTTTTGGTGGTGCTGCAGGAGGGGTTTGCCGGTAAGCCCTTTTTTGCCTTGGTGCCCAACCCGGCGGCGCGGCGCTCCCTGGCGGACAGTCGAGAGTTGCCGCTGCTGGCTTTGGGGCTGTTGCTATTCACCTTCTGGACGACCCTCAGTGCTGGGGCCCACGCGGCTGGGGTTAGCCCTGACCGGCTGCTGCATTTGCCCTCTCTGATGAAAGGGTTGCCCTATGCGGTCGGGATCCTTGCCATTTTGGGATCCCATGAGTGGACTCGTTACTGGGTGGCCCGCCGCCACCACATCAAAACCTCGCTGCCCTATTTCATCCCGGTGCCTTTTGTCCTAGGGACTTTTGGGGCGTTTATCCAGTTGAAAGAGCCGGTGCCCAACCGCAAGGTGTTGTTTGATATCGCCGTCGCCGGGCCGCTGGCAGGGAGCCTTGTTGCTTTGGGCATGCTGTTGCTGGGGCTGTTGTTTTCAGCGCCTGCAGATCCTCCCGCGGTGCCGGAGGGGCAGCCGACCCCGATTAGTTTTCATCGCATTGACCCGCGCCTATCGGTGCTGCTGGCAATTCTGGCCCGCATGGTGCTGGGGGATCAGTTGCAGCCGGGGCAGGTGATCGAGCTGCACCCGCTAGCCTTTGCCGGCTGGCTGGGCTTGGTGGTGATTGCCTTTAACCTCATGCCGGTGGGCCAACTGGATGGAGGGCACATTGTCCACGCAGTGTATGGACAGCAGATGGGAGCGAATGTGGGCCGGGTAGCCCGCTGGTTGGTGTTGCTGCTGGCTTTGACGGTGCAGCCTTGGCTGTTGCTCTGGGCGCTGCTGCTGTTTGTGATTTCCAGTGCTGACGAGCCGGCCCTCAACGATGTGACGGAACTGGACGAGGCCCGGGATCTGCTGGGGCTGGGGATGCTAACGCTGCTGGTGCTGATCCTGCTGCCGGTGCCGCCGTTTTTGCAAAATGGACTGGGCTTGGCCTAGATCCGGGGTAGGATCCAAACCGCCCCTGACCTCGTTCTCCTCTCATGCAACGCAGCTTAATTGTTCAAAAGTACGGCGGTACCTCTGTCGGCTCTGTGGAGCGTATCCAGGCCGTGGCTCAACGGGTGGCCCACACGGTGAAGGCAGGGCATCGGGTGGTGGTGGTGGTCTCGGCGATGGGGGATGAAACCGATCGCCTTGTGGGCTTGGGGGAGCAGATCTTGCAGGGATCCCCGACCACACCGGCCCAGTTGCGGGAATGGGATATGCTCCTTTCCACCGGTGAGCAGGTGAGCATTGCCCTGGTGGCCTTGGCGCTGCAACGCTTGGGGTGTCCTGCCCTTTCCCTGACGGCAGCCCAGGTGGGCATTGTCACCACTCGGGATCACAGCCGGGCACGCATTTTGCACATCCACACCGACCGCCTGTGGCAGCACCTGGAGCGGGAAGAGGTGGTGGTGGTGGCCGGGTTTCAGGGCATCACCAGCCTGGCGGAGCTGGAGATCACCACCCTGGGTCGGGGGGGATCCGACACCACGGCGGTGGCCTTGTCAGTGGCTTTGGGAGCAGAGCTGTGTGAGATCTACACCGATGTGCCGGGGATCTTCACCACGGATCCGCGTAAGGTGCCTGAGGCCAGGCTGTTGCCGGAGATCACCAGTGATGAAATGTTGGAGCTGGCCAGCTTGGGGGCCCAGGTGCTGCATCCCCGCTCGGTGGAAATTGCCCGCAACTACGGTGTGAAGCTGCGGGTGCGCTCCAGCTTGGAGCCGTTGCAGGCGGGATGCGAGGGCACTCTCATTCTTTCTCCTCCCCCCCGTCCTCGTGCTGCCGACAGCAGTATCGAGCTGGGCCTGGCGGTGGATACGGTGGAGCTGGATCGGGATCAGGCCAAGTTGGTGTTGGTGGGGGTGCCGGATCGCCCTGGCATTGCCGCCCAGCTCTTTCAGGGGATCGCGGCGGCAGGGGTGAATGTGGATTTGATTTTGCAGTCCCTCCAGTTCACAGCCGCTCACGCCAGCGGGACGGACTCCTTGCCGCAGGGATCCGTGCCCCAGCCCACCAATGACATTGCCTTCACGGTCAGCCGGTCGCAGGTGACCGAGGCTGCAGCCGTTGCCCGGCGGATTGGCCAAGAGCTGCAGTGTGCAGCGGTGATTGTGGATGAGGCGGTGGCCAAAGTCAGCATTGCCGGGGTGGGGATGATGGGCCGACCTGGGATCGCGGCGCAAATGTTCCAGGTGCTGGCCGAGGCCGGGATCAATTTGCAGATGATCTCCATGTCCGAGATCAAGGTGAGCTGTGTGGTGGCTGCGGAGCGGGCCGGTGATGCCGCCTTGGCTCTGGGAGAGTCGTTCCAGGTGATCCCCCACTTGCATCGGGCAAAGATGCCGGCTGCCCCTCAAGACAGCCACCCGGTACGCGGTGTTGCCTTGGATTTGAAGCAATCGCGGCTGGGCCTTCGCAAAGTGCCGGATCGTCCGGGAACTGCCGCCCATTTGTTCGGGCGCTTGGCGGCTGCCGGGATCATCGTGGACACCATCATCCAAAGCCAGCGGGGCTACCACAACGGGATCCCCAGTACCGACATTGCCTTTACCGTGCCTCAGGATCAAGCGATGGCTGCTGAGGCAGTCTGCCGGCAGGTGGCCGAAGAACTCCAGGCGGCAGGCGTTGACGCAGATCACGACATTGCCAAGGTCAGCATTGTCGGCGCCGAGATGGAAACCTACCCTGGCGTGGCTGCTCGCCTGTTTGCAGCCCTAGCCGAAGCCGGAATCAACATCGAGATGATCGCCACCTCGGAGATCAAGGTGAGCTGTGTAGTGCGCCGGGATCGAGGGATCCCGGCCTTGCAAGCTATTCACCGCGCTTTCCGGCTGGACTGCCCCTAGCCTGCCTTAGGGTTGAGCCGCCAGCAGCAAGGGAAAATGATGGGCGTTGGGGGCGTGCATCACCTGGATCCCCAGATTGGCGCGGTTGAGGAGATCGGCGTAGGTGGGGATGAAGCGGCCCTGGCTGTCCAGGATGGACTGGTTGAAGTTCAAGCCGTTCAAGTTAAAGGCCATTATGCCGATACCTATTGCCGCCGCCCAAATCCCCACTGTGGGCAGGGCCGCCATCCAGAAGTGGACGGAACGGCTGTTTCTCAGGCCCAGGCCGGGGAACCCCAGCCGCCCCAAGAACGCGTAGTGCCCGGCCAGGAAGTTGTAGGTGACTTCCTCCTGCCCGAAGCGGTAGCCGGCATTTTGTGACTCTTCTTCCGAGGTCTCGCGGATTAGGCTGGAGATCACCAGGGAGCCGTGCAGGGAGGCCAGCAGAGCGCCGCCAAAGACGCCGGCCACCCCCAGCCAGCTAGCAGGGTGCATGAGGATATTGTGCTCCGCCTGGAAAGCCAGCATGAAGTAGAAGGTGCCGGCGATCCCCAGGGGCAAGCCTTCCGAGAAACTGCCCTGGCCGATGGGGTAAACCAAGAGCACCGCCGTAGCCGCCGCCGCCGGAGCGGAAAACGCCACCGCAATCCAGGGACGCATGCCCAAGCGATAGCTCAGCTCCCATTGCCGGCCCAGATAGCACCACACCCCGATCAGGAAATGGAGCACGATCAGTTGGTAGGGGCCGCCGTTGTAGAGCCATTCATCCAAAGAAGCGGCTTCCCAAATGGGATAAAAGTGCAGGCCAATGGCCGCTGAGGTGGGCACCACCGCCGCCGAGATGAGATTGTTCCCCCCTATCAAAGAGCCGATCACCGGCTCGCGGATCCCATCCACATCCACCGGCGGAGCAGCAACAAAAGCGATTACAAAACAAAAGGCTGCTGCCAACAAGGTCGGGATCATCAACACGCCAAACCAGCCGATGTACAGCCGGTTTTCGGTGCTGGTTATCCATTGACAAAAGCCATTCCAACTCCAGAGCTGCCGTGCAGCCGAGGAGCGGCGAACTACAGTACTCATAGGCCAACTCCTAAAGAGACAAAACCATTCTTTGCTTTGTCGGCTTCCTTGAACGGGGCAAAACTCTTCCCGCGCCGACCGCCAAAAGCGTCTCCTTCTTTCAGGCTAGACAGTTTTAGGGACGCCGACAGGGATCCCTAACTTTCGCAACGGGAATGTGAAAAAAATGGATTTGTCGATACAAATCAGCACCGATATGTTGCAATTTGGAGGTCTTTGAGAGCTTCCCGGCGAAGGTCGGTCACTGGCAGTTGATGGCAGCCAAGCTTGAGCAGACGTTTCTTAAGGATAGGTTTAGGAAAGAGGTGCCGTCCGGGACCTGCTTTTTTTTCCAGAATCCTAGACAGAGAAAAAATCCTGCAAGCACTTCACCTGCAGGGATCCCGACTGCAAAGCACGGATGGCAGCCGCGGTGGCTTTGGCTCCTGCCAGGGTTGTCACCAGAGGGATCTTGTAGGCCAGGGCAGTGCGGCGGATCTTTTGGCCATCTTGCTGCGCCTCGACACCGGAAGGGGTGTTGATAATGAGCTGAATCTGGTGATTTTTGATGGCGTCGATGACGTGGGGCCGCCCCTCGTGCAGCTTGAGGACTTTATCCACCGGGATCCCGTGCTCGGCCAAAACCTTTTGGGTTCCTTCGGTGGCCAATAGGCGAAAGCCCAGCTCCACAAACTCGCGGGCTACCGGGATGACCGCCTGTTTATCCCGGTCGCTGACGCTGATGAACACCGTCCCCTGGAGAGGCAGATTCTGCCCCGCCGCCAGTTGGGCTTTGGCGTAAGCGCGGCCAAAGTCCGTGTCAATGCCCATCACCTCACCGGTGGAGCGCATCTCCGGCCCCAGCAGCGTGTCGGTGCCGGGAAACTTGTGGAAGGGCAAAACCGCTTCTTTGACGGCAATGTGGGAGGGGATCACCTCCTGGGTAAAGCCCAGCTCGGCTAGGGTTTTGCCGCTCATCACTTGAGCGGCGTAGTCTGCCAGCGGATGGCCGATGGCCTTGCTGACAAAGGGGACGGTGCGGGAGGCGCGCGGATTGGCCTCCAGGATATAGACTTGACCTTTTTGGACGGCGTATTGCACGTTGATCAGGCCCACCACCTTCAGAGCTTGGGCCAACTTCACCGTCCATTGGCGAATCACCTGCAGCACCTCGGGGCTGAGGGTGCGGCTGGGCAATACACAGGCCGAATCGCCCGAGTGGATCCCGGCCTGCTCGATGTGCTCCAGAATGCCGCCGATGGTAACAGCGCCGGTGCGGTCGGCAATGGCATCCACATCCACCTCCACCGCCTCTTCCAGGAACTGATCCACCAGCACCGGACGATCCGGATCCACCGCCACCGCCAGTTGCATGTAGCGCTGCAGGTCTTGGTCGGAATAGACGATCTCCATGGCTCGTCCCCCCAAGACGTAGCTGGGCCGCACCACCACCGGATAGCCGATGCGGCGGGCAATTTCCAAGCTTTCTTCCACGCTGCGGGCAATGCCGTTGGCCGGTTGGCGAATATCCAACTCCCGCAAGATGCGCTCGAAGCGCCCCCGATCCTCAGCAATGTCGATGGAGTCGGGGGAAGTTCCCCAGATGGGAGCCTGGGCTGCTGCCAGCCCCTGCGCCAGCTTGAGGGGAGTTTGACCGCCAAATTGCACGATCAGGCCGACCGGCTGCTCAGCATCCACCAAGTTCATCACCTCTTCATGGGTGAGCGGCTCAAAATAGAGGCGATCAGCGGTGTCGTAGTCGGTGGAAACGGTTTCCGGGTTGGAGTTGACCATGATCGCTTCGTAACCCAGGCGGCTGAGGGCAAAGGCAGCATGACAACAGCAGTAGTCGAATTCGATCCCCTGGCCGATGCGGTTGGGGCCACCTCCCAAGATCATCACCTTCTCTTTGCGGGCCGGGAAAATCTCCGACTCGCTCTCGTAGGTAGAGTACTGGTAGGGGGTAGCAGCCTCAAATTCGGCGGCGCAGGTATCTACAGTTTTGTAGGTGGGGATCACCCCCAGGCTTTTGCGGCAGGCCCGCACCTGATGTTCCGTGGATCCAGTGAGGTGGGCAATTTGTCGGTCGCTGAAGCCCATTTGCTTGAGGTGTCTCAAGTCGTCAGCGCTCAGGGATCCCAGCTCCCGCCCCTTGAGGGCTTGCTCCACCTCCACCAACTCCTGTAGCTTGTCGATAAACCAGGGATCGATGTGGGTGAGTTGGGCAATCTCCTGGGCAGAAAAGCCCATGAGCAGAGCGGTGCGGATGGTGAGCAGGCGGAAGGGGTTGGGGGTGCGCAGGTTGGCCCGCACTTCCTCCGGCTTGGGGAAAACCTCCGGCCTATCGCTGCCAAAACCGGGACGGTCGATTTCCAAAGAGCGCAGGGCCTTCTGGATGGATTCTTGAAAAGTGCGGCCAATGGCCATCGCCTCCCCCACCGATTTCATCTGGGTGGTGAGAACCGGCTCTGCGCCGGGGAATTTTTCAAAAGCAAAGCGAGGGATCTTGGTGACCACATAGTCGATGGTGGGCTCGAAGCTGGCCGGAGTTTTGCGGGTGATGTCGTTGGGGATCTCCGGCAGCGTGTAGCCCACTGCCAATTTGGCGGCAATTTTGGCGATGGGAAAGCCGGTGGCCTTGCTGGCCAAAGCAGAAGAGCGGGAGACCCGCGGGTTCATCTCGATCACCCGCACCTCGCCGTTGGCAGGGTTGACGGCAAATTGCACGTTGGATCCCCCGGTCTCTACGCCAATTTCGCGCATGATGGCGATGGCATAGTCCCGCAGCCGCTGGTATTCTTTGTCGGTGAGGGTTTGGGCTGGGGCCACGGTGATGGAGTCGCCGGTGTGCACCCCCATTGGGTCGATGTTTTCTATGGAGCAGATGATCACCACGTTATCCGCCAGATCCCGCATCACCTCCAGCTCAAACTCCTTCCAGCCGATGACCGATTCTTCCACCAAGATTTGGGAAACGGGGCTGGCCTCCAAGCCGGCAGCGCAGATCTCTTCAAACTCCTCCTGGTTGTAAGCCACCCCACCACCGGTGCCCCCCAGGGTATAGGCCGGGCGGATGATGAGGGGATAGCCGATCTCCTGGGCAATCTGCTTGGCTTCTTCCAGGGTGTGGGCCAGGCCAGAGCGGGGCACGGCCAAGCCAATCCGCTGCATGGCCTGCTTGAAGAGATCGCGGTCTTCGGCTTTTTCAATGGCCTCCCGCTTGGCCCCAATCAACTCTACCCCGTACTGATCCAGGATCCCTTGCTGGGCCAGTTGCACCGCCACGTTGAGGGCCGTCTGGCCGCCCATGGTGGGCAGCAAAGCATCAGGGCGCTCCCGCTCGATAATTTTGGCCACAAAGTCCGCCGTCACCGGCTCGATGTAGGTGCGCTCCGCCATGCTGGGATCCGTCATGATGGTGGCGGGGTTAGAGTTGACCAAAACGACCTCATAGCCCTCTTCCCGCAGGGCTTTGCAGGCTTGGGTGCCCGAGTAGTCGAATTCGCAGGCTTGGCCAATGACGATCGGCCCCGCTCCAATGAGCAAGATTTTGTGGATATCGGTGCGGCGCGGCATAGGGATCCCACCAGGTGGCAGAGTCAGCCTTCTATTGTAGAGGTCACCTGCAGGTCAAGTTGCTCATCGGGATCCCTCTTTTTTGGGTGTTGCGCTTTCAAAGGCTATGCACAGCAGGCAGAGCTTGGATCCCTGGCAGGCAGGAGTTCTCTGGGGCAACCCGCAAAAGGGCAGCTTCTTCATCAGTATCAATAGACGGGAAAACTTGAACTTTAGATGATATCAATGCTATCGTCGCAGCAAAGCCGCCCAGGGATCTGCCGATCGAGGAAACGCTCTATGGCCACGTTAATTGTTCGCAATGTTGACGAAGCCATTGTCAAAGCTCTCAAACAAAGGGCTAGTCGTCACGGCGTTAGTGCAGAGGCCGAACACCGCAAAATCCTAGAGCAAGTCTTACTCCAGCCTGCGAAACAGTCCTTTGCCGAAGTGCTCAGATCGATACCTAACGTTGGCAACGATTCAGACTTTGAGCGAGTGCAAGATAACACTGCCCATGACGTATTTGCTTGACACTAACGTCATCAGTGAGCTGAGCAAACACAGTCAAGCCAACTCCGGGGTTCAAGAATTTCTTCAAACTGCCATTGAGCAAGAGGCCCGCATCTACATCAGCGTGATCACGCTGGGCGAACTCCGCCGAGGCGTTGAACTCATGCGCCATCGCGGCGATCATCTGCAAGCCAACCTTCTGGAGAGGTGGCTGCAAACGGTTGTCGATGACTATGCCGATCACATTCTTGATTTCACAATTACCGAAGCCCAGGTATGGGGAAGCCTGTGCGTACCTCACTCTCAAAATGCGATTGACAAACAACTGGCTGCTACAGCCTTGGTTTACGGACTTACCCTGGTTACTCGCAATGTCCGTGATTTTGCCGGGACAGGGGTACCTCTCATTAACCCATTTAGACCCTCATAACAAGCCGCGGTAGCGAATAAAGATCAAAACTGCCGCCCAGGATCCCAGCGCCACTTTGATCGCCACCAGAATATTGAGAATCGGGATCCAGCCGCCGCTAAACAGATCCCCCAACTCCCCTCTAGGCAATTCCCAGCCGGCCAGAGCCATCACAGCCACCCCGATAAACGCCACCACCGACAGCTTCTCCCACATCGCAGCCCGCCACCGTTTGTAGATGGCCTCCATCCAGGTGGAAGAGGCGGTGATCGCCACCAAGCCAATGGCCGTCCCCCCCGCCACCCCGGCAGCAAAGCCTCCGCCCGGCGTCAGGTGCCCTCGAATGGCCAGCTCCACCGCGATCAAAGCCGAAATGGTGGCTCCCACTCGCGCCAACACAATCGAGGGAATATCGGTAAATTGAGCTACATTGGCCGTCGGCTGCTCATCCGCCAGCAGATATTGGGCGCCCAAAATTGCCGTGGAAAACACCACCACTTCAAAGACCGTATCGTAGAGGCGGTTGCGCAGAATGAGACCCGTCACCGTGTTGGGCACACCGCTTTCGCTGGCCAGAATCTCCACCGCCTCGACTAAGGCCACGCCCGCTGTGGGATTGGGGGACACGGATCCCACCTCGCCCACGATGAGCTGTAGGGCTGCCAGCAGCACCGCTATCCCGTACACCCACTTCATGTCGCCATCACCTCAGCGGCCAGAGCTTGCTGCGCCAAAATGGCCTGCAGGCGGGGTACGCGTGTAACCAGGCGATACTCTGCTGCTTCTCCACCGGGCTCAAGGGCAATGGTGTGTACCTCTCGGCTGCGAAGAGCAGCCACCAACGCCTCCGAACTCCCATAGGCGGCCAACTCCAAGCGCATGTGATACCGCTGTAGCCCTTGGCGCATCTGCTGTAACAACTGCCGTGCTGCTGAGGTACTGGCCTCCAGCACAGGGCTGCCTTCGAGAACGCCCAGGCGCATGCTCAGCGAAGAGCGCACCGCAATGGCGTAGAGGGTAATAGAAAGCATGGTGCCCACCAGTGCCTCGGTCAGGGCCACATCCGCCGCCCCAAACAGCGCATAGATCAGGGCGGCAATCGTCCCCAGGATCCCTCGCATCACCAGGGCGTGATAGGGATTGGTCTGGGTCACCACCAGGCTCGCCGTCAGGGGCAGGAGTAACGCCATCACCAGCAACAGGGTCTCTTCCATCCTGCCCTCCTATAGGGACTTGCGCTGCGAGCAAAACGCCAGCACATAGCCCAGAATGGTATTCCAAATAGCCAGGGAGATCAGTGCCAACACCAACAGGGGCCATTCCCGTGGGATCCGCAACAGCAGCCCCAGCATGATGCTCATCGAGCCCAGGGTGTCCGACACCGAAAGGCCGTGCAGCTTAAATAAAATCGAGCGATCCCCAAGGAGCGGCGCCGTTCCCCACAACCAAAACAGCACACCAATCCCAAACAACAGATAGCTCAGACCTTCCACCCAGACTTCCATACCTACCCCCAGGGCCTTTCTAAAGCATTTCCAGCCGTTTCAGTACATGAGCCAAGAGCATTAAGGCCGCATTGCCCACCGACAAAATCAAAACCCCCACAATCCCGATCATCCAATCATCCCGCACCACCGACACCACCAAAATCAGGATGGCCGTCTTTGTGGCCAAGCTGGCAAAGGCGAGCATCGTCTGCCAAATATCTTCCTTCAGCCAAGCGGCATACAGGGGCAAGCACAGCGTTAGGGTCAGGAGAAACAGCAGTAGGTTCACACGTCCTCCCGCGGCTTGAGCACATGGACTTCATAAGTGCCTTGGGCATTGCAATTGAGCACGATGGTTTTGGGCGTGAAGGTAATTAAAAAAATATCCAGAAACACCAGCCCCGCCGAACGGTTGGGCAGGGTTTGTTTGTAAACGACCTCCTCAACAGTGTGGGGTTTGAGGATCATCTCGAAGGCTTCCCAGTAGGCTCTTGGGATGGCGAGAAGAATTTCCTGGAGCACCCGCCCCCAATCCCGCCATTGCACCGGTGCAGAAGCCTGGCGCGGCAGCAGCAGTGTTGCCGCTACCCCAATGGCCACATTGTCCCAGCTCAGATTGCCCGTCAGCAAAAACCAAATCAAGAGCCGCAGGCCGATTTCCAATAGACCCAGCTTAGGGTAGCGCTCCATGACTGACCTCACCAAACAGAACCCAAACCAGCACCAACACCACGCTCAGGCCACCCACCACGGCCTCCAGCCCCTCGTTCACCGACCCTTTCTTCAAAGGGATCCGCTCCCAAAACCAGCCCAGCGGGATCCCAACGCCTAGGCTCAGCAGGGCTTTGAGAAGATTGTCAGCGCCAAAGGCCGCCGGCAGCCAGCCCCAGAGCAAGCCCCCACCCCAGAGCACCAGTGCCACTTTATCTTGCCAAGGAGTTGCAGAGGTGGTTGCCCCCTTCATTGGAGAAACAGGTGCCCGCAGCACTCGCACGCCTAAACAAGTGGTGCCGACGGTAACCCCCACCAGCAGCCACTCGTGCCAGGGATCCAGAGCAGACAAGCTGAGGGCCTTGGCCGCATACCCCAAACTGCCGGGTACCCCTGCCAGGGAAGCCGTCCCCAAGAGCAGCATCGGCCAACGCCAGGGATGGGTCACGCTTGTTCCAACAAACAGCAAGGGCTTTGCCAACCCATGGGCAAGACCGTACAAACCTGCCCATTGAGGGGCAGCAATCACAAATCCCATCTGCGATACCGAGCTCCAGGCGAGAAGGTGCTGGGGCGTGCTCGCCATCAGGGCCAGTAGGATCCCGAAAACGGCTGAACCAGCGCTCAAGTAGGGCAACCCCTGGGCCAAGACCGGCGAAGCCTCGCTGCAGCGCACCAAGGCCATGGCTCCTGCTTTGGTCGTAAAACCGCTGAGCACCGCCGCAACAACGGGATCCGCGGTAACGTAGGTGAGGGGCAGCCACAGGCCGGCAACGAAGATCGCCCCCTTGGCCAAAAGACCCACAGCAATCAGCGCCAAGGCCGTGGGGTCGGCCATAGCCAAACTGCTCATCGCCAGGGATCCCGTGCGCACATAGACCAGGATTGCGCCCATCAGGTAGAAGAGCATGGCCACATTGCTCATGAAAAGGTAGCGCAGCCCCACCCAGAGCTGGCGATCGCGGTGCGGAGCATTTTCTTCCACTGTGGGTTGGCCCTCAGCCCGCCGCCCATAGGTCAGCAGCAAAAACACGCCGATGCTGAGCACCTCCAGGGAAACGTAGACGCTGATCAGGTCGGCACTGATGATGACGGCGTTGGCGCTACCGTGCACGATCAGTAGCTGCATGGCCAGAAAGCGGCTGCCCGCAAAGCGTCTATCCAAATACAGGGCCACTCCTAGCGTGACCAGGCCGTGGGCCAAGAGCATCGCTGCTCCATTGGCATCGATCCGCAGCGTCACCCCGAAGTGATCCAAAAGCTGCAGCTCCAAGGGCGCAGCGGTTGTGCCGGGCAAGCCCCCCTGCTGCACCGCATAGGCCACCGTCAGCGCGGCCATCCCCACCAAGCTGGGACGGGTCAGGGCCGGCATCAAGTAGGTTGTGAAGGCCAGCAGAAAGGGCAATGCCACCCACACCAGCGTCAGCTCAGTCATCGGTAAAAGTGCTCTGCGCCCCTGACGCGACTGCCTGTTCGATGCTCTCGACTTCGAGGGTGGGATGATTGCGGGACAGCTTCATCACCCCCACCAACATCAAGGCTTGTACCGATAGGCCAATGACGATGGCCGTGAGGATGATCCCCTGAGGCACCGGGTCGGCATAGTCCAGCTCGCGCCAGGGTTTGTAGATGGGGGTGAACACACCGCTCCGGGCTGCCCAGATCACGAAGAAGGCGATGACCCCGGTGCTCATGACATCCATAGATAGGATCTTCATAATGAGGTTGCGCTTGACCACGACTCCCCAGAAGCCAAGGAAGATCGTGAGGATGACGGCGGCACTTAACATGGACACCTCGCTTGCTGCGCTCGAGCTATCTGGTCGCTCAGTCGTTCTAAGGCTACGCCCGCTACGCGACCAGTATCCAGCTTCCGCAGTCACAGCAGCCAGATAGCCTATGGCCGGTTGCAACGCTGCCGGGATCCCCATCTCCCCAACAAGGCCGGGATCCCGAAGTAGAAAGAGTTGCAGACTCCGAATGGGCAACTTGCTGCGACTTCTTGCCAGCTCTGGGGCTTGGTGGGATCCTGGTCATACACTTCTCATGCCAAGGTCGGAATTGATGGCCGCTGTCCGCAGTTTAAGTTGTTTTTAATGGCCTTGGCGGAACCGACTTCTGGATGCTGAAGAAAGGTGTTGGAGAAGGGGGTTTAAAAGCCGTGATGCTGCCGGTGGCGGAAGCAGAAGCCCTGATTTTGCAGGCGGCTCAGCCGCTGGGCCCAGAGTGGGTGGAGCTGGGATCCGCCCAAGGCCGCGTTCTCAGCCAAACTGTGTATAGCCCCCAGGATTTTCCGGCCCATCCCACCTCCAGTATGGATGGCTATGCCGTGCGCCATGAAGATGTGCAAGCGGGGATCCCTTGTGAGCTACAGGTGATCGAGACTCTCCCCGCCGGGAAGGCACCCACCCGAGATCTCCAGCCCGGACAAGCGGTGCGTCTCTACACCGGCTCTATCTTGCCCGGCGGTGCGGACACCGTGGTGATGCAGGAAGACACGCAGCAACCTTCGCCGGGAACCGTCCGCCTCTTGCAGCGTCCGCAGCGGGGCCAATTTGTCCGGCCTCAGGGAGACTTTGCCCGCCAGGGGGATCCCCTCCTGCCGGCAGGGCAGGCTTTGGGCGGAGCGGAGCTGGCCGTTTTGGCCGCCATCCGACAGGCGATGGTGCCGGTGTTTCGTCAGCCCCGGGTAGCCCTGTTCTCGACAGGGGATGAGTTGGTGCCCATCCAGCAGGTGCCGGAGCCGGGGCAGGTCGTGGATTCCAACCAGTACGGCCTGGCGGCTCTGGTCAAGGCAGCGGGTGGGATCCCGATCCAGTTGGGCATCGTGCCGGATCGGCCCCAGGTGTTGCGGCAGGTCGTCCAGCAGGCCCTGGCCTCCGCCGATGGGGTGATCTCTTCCGGAGGGGTATCGGTGGGGGATTTTGACCTGGTGGAAAAGGTGCTGGAGGAGTTGGGAGGCGAGATTTTCATCCGCAGCGTGGCCATCAAGCCGGGCAAACCCCTGACGGTGGCTCGTTTTCCCAATCCCCACGGCCCCCCCAAGCTCTACTTTGGCCTGCCGGGCAACCCTGCCTCTGCCCTGGTGACCTTCTGGCGCTTTTTGCACCCGGCCCTGCGAAAAATGGGCGGATCCCTGCCCCCCTACTGGCAGATCCTCTCCGCCTTCAGCCCGGTGGATCTGCATGCTGACGGTCAGCGGGAACACTACCTCTGGGGACGGCTGCAGGTCAGGCCTGAGGGGATCCAATTTCAGCCCGCCGCCAACCTCAATTCCGGCAATCTCATCAGTCTGGCCGGCTGCAATGCCTTGGCTGTGCTGCCAGTAGGGACAACCCAGATCCCTGCCGGTTCGCCCGTTCAGGTGCTGCAACTGCCCTGAAGATCCCTAGCCCT
>NZ_JANSIH010000339.1:16363-20258 GCF_047462075.1 Synechococcus sp. R55.2 | reverse complement strand
CTCAGCGCTGGAAGGGGTTTTGGTAAGGATTGGGGTTGGAGCTCTGGCCTTTGTTGCGGTACTTGGGGTTGATGGTTAGAGTGCCGGATCCCAGGCCCCGCTGCGCCAAAAACTCCAGGTTGCGGCGGCGCATGGTGGTGTCGTAGTCATTTTTAACGCGATCTTCCAGCATGGCCACCTGTTGCAACGCACTCAGCAGGATGGCAGCGGCCTGCTCGGAGCTGTAGCCGTTTTGCGAGGCGTAGCGCACGGCAAATTCATCGGCTGCAACTTGTGCTTTTTGCCCCTTTTCCGCTTTGCGCAACAGAAACACCGCCGAAGCGGCCAACCCGGCTGCTAGGCCAACACCGAGGTTGTCTCCCATCTGCAGCTCCACCAAAATGCCCATGCTGCCGGCCCCGATCAAGGCGGGATACAGCAACAACGCCGACCAGTTATCCCCCAAAGCCAGCTCTGTGGCCATCACCGCTTCTCGCAAGAAGTAGATCTTCTGCTGGTCAGGGCTCAGCTTCTGCCAACGGCTGAGGTCAATGGCAAAGCGAGAGTACTTTTGCCAGGGGAAGCGCCACAACGGCTGCACAACCCGAGACTGGTCAGGGGTGCCGATCTCGATCTGCACTTCAGGGCGGATCTCCACCGGGAGAAACTGGATCAGGCGGTCAAAGTCGGAAATGGTATACATGCTGGCACGGTGCGGTTAAAGGAGCGGCTGGAGATCATTACCCCCATAGTATAAGGATCCTAGCCTTCCTTGCAGGCTAGCTCCAAGAAAGCCTTTTGCGATTTGAGGTCTGCGTCCATGCCATCTCACCTGTAATGCCGTCTCACCCTCAACTGAATTGACTGTAAAAACCAGACCAGCTTGTTCTGGATCAGTTGTCATTTTTGCAACGCGCCCATCTTTTGGGCCTTTCTGCCCTTGAGAGGCAGGGGAAGTAGAGGACGCTGTCGGTATGAGTTGACCAAAAAACTGGGTTCAAGCCCCGCCCTAGGGCCTACGGCCCGCTGACGCGAGTAGGGCGGCTTTTTGCTAAAATCCGGCTAGCACGAGTAGGGTTTCCGATGTATTTTGCTCGGAAGCTAAAGTTGGGGTTTTCAGAGCAACTGCAGCATCTGGCTTTAGCCGCGGGCGAGCTATACTCCAAGACCTTGGTTTTCTTTTGGCGAGTGGCACGCAAGAAAGGCTTGTGGTTAAAGCCCTCGAGTTTGATGCGCTGGTTTCCCAACAGTAGTGGAAACGAACTTCACGCCCATAGTGCCGATGCAGTGGTACAAAGTTTCTTTGCTTCTCTGAAGTCTTGGTACAAGCGTCGTAAAACGGATCCCAACGCCAAGCCCCCCAAAAGACGGCGGCGCTACTTCAAGGTCATCTGGAAGTCCTCTGCCATTAGGGTTCGGGGTGGGAAGTTAGTTCTTTCCAACGGCAAGACCAACCCGCCTGTGGTTATTCCTTGGGCATGGGATACACCGGTGCAGGTAGAAATCGGCTGGGACGGCAAGCAGTACGAGTTGCGGGCCTGCTACGAGTTAAGTAGGCCGGAAGGGGAAGTAACGGCAAAGGCTGGGGAAGTAGCAGGTGTCGATTTAGGGGAAGTGCATTTAGCTACTGCTCACGACGGTCGGGCAACTTTTATAGCTAACGGGCGGTTACTGCGTTCCCAAAGGCGTTACCAGAACAAGCTGAAGGGCAAGCTCTCCAGGCTAATGGCTCGCAAGAAGAGAGGCTCACGGCGGTGGAAGCGGTTAGTTCGTTCTAAGCAGCGTCAGTTAGCTAGGCTGGCAAAGCAGATGGCGGACATTCTCCACAAGCAGACGACCAGGTTGGTCTCCACGCTCCAAGCAAGAGGCGTGCAGACGGTTGTGATTGGGGACATCCGGGATATCCGGCGGTCGGCCCAGTACAACAAGGTAGCGAACCAGAAAATCCACCAAATGCTGTCGGGACAGGTGCGGCGGCTGCTCACCTACAAGGCAGAGAAGTTGGGGATGTGGGTGGTGTTGCAAGAGGAACGGTACACCTCGCAGAAGTGCCCGCGTTGCCACATGCTCCACAAGCCCAGGGGTAGGGAGTATCATTGCCGGGCTTGTGGCTTTCGGTTTCACCGCGACGGCGTAGGGTCGGTAAATCTGAGACGAAAGTATCTGGGGCAGTTTGATGTCCCAGTAGTTGGGGTGATGGCATCCCCCATCGGGTTGAGGTTTCGACCCCATACCCGGTGTAGCTCAGTAAGCAGGAGTCATTCTGCAACCTGAGAAAGAATCCCCCGGCTTCAGGCGGGGGAGAATGTCAAATAAGATGGTGGTGTATGATTTGAGCCGATGGCGGGCGATAAGAGGGGGAAGTCCTCATTCTGGGGTTAACTGCAGCTTCGTTGCCTGGCCGTCCTTGGGCTGCCGTTTCCAACACCTCAACCACGCCGAGCGCACCCATAGCATGAACGCTTCTGCTGCCCAACCCAACCCTGCTCACCTGGTCTTGATCTTCACCGATCAGATGGGTCGGCGCGGTGTTGTCCTGGACAACATTTACTACTCGGTAGGCCGGGCAGTGAACAACCACATTCGCCTTTACGACCCTTGCGTCTCTCGCAAGCATGCGTTGATCATCCGCATTCCCGATGAGAACCGGGTTGGATATGGCTATGTGGTGTTCGATGGCGGCTCTGGATCTGGCCGCAGCACCAACGGCCTATTCGTCAATGGGAAACGGGTTTTGTCCCATCGCCTTGAGTTGTTGGATAAGATAGGCTTTGGCCCGAATGTGACGGCAATTGTGGAGAGCACCGACCGCCTCACTCCCGAAACCCTGGCCGGTCTGTTAAAGCCTTTATCCCCCGGCGACCACAGGGCCCTGCTGGGATCCCAGAAGAAAACCTCGGAAGAGATCCCGAAAAAAAACGGCGACTTTACCGCCGCCTGATTCCCTGCCCCGAATTCAGCAGATGATCGAGCTCTGATTGCTGTGCCCCCCATTCCACCTGCGCTGAGCGGCTACTGGCAAAATGCCTTTGACCTAGAAGACCATCTGGGATCCTTCCTGGGCCTTGCGGCTGCCGATCTGCGGGAGAGGCTGCGGGCAGGGCAGCAAGAATTGGCGGAGTTGGGCCGGCGAGACTTTGGCTGGGATCGGGCAGATGCGTTTTATCGGGATCAGGTGAGATCCGCCTATCTGCTGGATTTGGCGGCTTGGCACCTGAGCAGCACCGACTACATCGGCGATACCTTACGCCTGGTGGCGGATCATGCCCGCGGGTTGGTGTTGGATTTTGGCGGCGGCATCGGCACCCATGCTATCGGGGCGGCCCTCTGCGCAGCGGTGGATCAGGTGATCTTCTGGGATATCAACCCCATCCATCGGCAGTTTGTGCAATGGCGGGCGGAAAAGCTGGGCTTAACCGAGCGCATCCACTGTCCAGAAAACTTCCCAGAAGAGATCTTTTTTGACACGGTCATCTGCTTCGATGTGGTGGAACATCTGGCGGATCCGGCAGCGCAGTTGCGGCAGTTTTACGACTGGCTCAAGCCGTCAGGTAAGCTTTTGATCAACTGGTACTTTTTCAAGGGGTTTAACGGCGAGTTTCCTTTTCACCTGGACGACCCGCAAAAGGTAGAGCAATTCTTTCAGGTGCTGCAAAGCTGTTTTTTGGAGGTGTTTCACCCCTATTTCATTACCGCCCGCTGTTACCGCAAGTGGGATAAAAGCTGAGATTGGAGAAAACCAAGGTGCTGCGCTATTTGCGGATATTGTGGCTGTTTTGGAGCACCTCAATCGCGGCAGAAATGGAGTACCGTGCCAATTTTTTCTTTGCCAGCCTCAGCAGTCTGGGTGGCTTGGGATCCGCTCTGTTTGGGCTGTCGTTGTTTTACCAGCAGGGGCACCGGCTGGGCGGTTGGA
>NZ_JANSIH010000339.1:0-16263 GCF_047462075.1 Synechococcus sp. R55.2 | reverse complement strand
GCTCTGTTTGGGCTGTCGTTGTTTTACCAGCAGGGGCACCGGCTGGGCGGTTGGAGTTGGCCGGAAGCCCTCATCGTGTTGGGGGTGTTCACCATTCTGCAGGGGGTGTCGGCCAGTCTCTTTAACGTCAACCTCAATCGCATTGTGCAGCAGGTGCAGGAAGGCACCTTGGATTTTGTTTTGCTAAAGCCAATAAGCAGCCAGTTTTGGCTGTCGGCCAGGGTGTTTTCCCCCTGGGGCTTGACGGATGTGGGTTTTGGCCTACTGCTCATTCTCCATGCCGGGATCCAGTTGGGCTTGCCCGGGTGGGCCTATGCGGTGGGGCTGTTGCCTCTGCTGCTGGGGCTGATCATCCTCTATAGCCTCTGGTTTATGTTGGGAGCCACCAGCATTTGGTTTGTCAAAATCTACAACGTGACCGAGGTGTTACGGGGCTTGGTAGAGGCAGGGCGGTTCCCGATGGTGGCTTATCCGGTGGCCTACCGCGTGTTTTTTACCTTCATCGTGCCGGTGGCTTTCTTGACAACGATCCCGGCGGAGACCTTGCTGGGGCGAGTCCAATGGCCGTGGCTGCTGGGATCCGGTCTGCTGGCGGCGGGGCTGTTGTGGGGATCCCATCTCTTCTGGCGCTTTGCCCTGCGCTTTTACACCAGCGCTTCCAGTTAAAGTCTGGGCCAAAAAGCTTGGATCCCACGCATCCGAGTTTCCAGGAGTTGAGTAATTTCTACAGACGCGCCCCACGCGCTGACATCGCGGAGAACAACTGCCTTCAGTACAAGGCAGAGGGAATCGCAGAGTTCTCTGGGTTGAGGGCAAAAAAGTTTTCACTGCAGCGCTTTGCAGCCACAGGCTCTGTGGTTTAGGGGGGCTTGTCTGTCAGTGGTTTTGATGGTTTGTCGATCTTTTGAGGAGCCTGTTCAATGCACAAACACACAAGCTTTGTAGCAGCATCTGTGATAGCCGGCAGTTTTGCTCTCTTGGGCTGTGGCAGCAGCACTTCGTCTTCGATGATGCCTTTCCAAGCGGATTTGGTGGCTTTGAGCGGCGGCAATCGCCTCACTTTCATCCGCTCTGCCGATGCCTTTGTGCAGGGATCCCTGACGGTAACAGGAGTGAACGGCAACCTCATTGGTATCGATGTGCGCCCTGCCAACCGGCTGCTTTACGGGCTGACCGACACCAGCATCCTTTACACCATCAACTTGCAGACCGGTGTCGCTACCGTGGCCAGCACTCTGTCGGTTCCCTTCACCGCGGGCACGCTTTCTGGCATGGATTTCAACCCTGTTCCGGATCGGCTGCGCTTGGTGGGAGCCAATGGCCAGAACTTCCGCATCAATGTGGATACGGGCGAAGTGATCCAAGATAGACCTTTGGCCTTTGGCCCAATGGAACTACAGGGATCCCAGCCGGCCATCACCGCCGCCGCCTACACCAACAATGTGGCGGGTGCCCAATCCACGCGGCTGCTGAACATCGACGGGCAACGGAACCTGCTGGTGTTGCAGAATCCCCCCAACGATGGGGTTCAGGTGCCCATTGGCCCTCTGGGGGTGAACTTCGGCCCTATGGGTGGGTTTGACATCCGTACTGCTGATGGAGTGGATACCGGCTTTGCCATCGGCGGCTCCACCTTGTATCGAATTGACCTAAACACCGGTCGGGCCACATCCCTGGGCACCCTGCCGGGTGGGCCGTTCTTTGGCTTGGCTGCCCTCTAGGAAGGCCGATTCCCATTTGCCTATCTAAATCAAGATTCATCAGCGTTAATCAACATTTTGAATTCATGGGTTTGGATCAACTTTTTGAAATCATTGCCGCAGTTGATCCCTTGCGTGGCCCGATCCCAGCTCAGGATTGGGCCTTCTATTTCCCCACAAGTCAGGGTTGACCTTCGCCTATGCAGACGATAAATTATGAAAGCCGCTGCCCTGCTTGGGTTGTCCTGGGCGATGCTTGTGCCTCTGCAGTTTCTCTCTCTCTTCCATCCCGTTTCCTCTTCCCGCTCATGAAGATCGAGGGCGACAAAGCTGAGGGATCCCTGCAGGAAAAAACCGATGCAGAGGTGTTTGCAGCCCTAAAAGCAGGCCGGTCACAAGCTCTGGCCATTCTCTACGACCGACATGCCGGCTTGGTGTACGGAATTGCCTGCAAAATGCTGGGCAGTACTGCCGAAGCCGAAGATCTCACCCAGGATATTTTTTTGAACTTGGCTCGTTCCTCCTTTGATCCCAGACGGGGATCCCTGCGCACCTACCTGAGCATCTTGGCTCGCTCTCGCTGTTTGGATCGGCTGCGCTCTTGGCGGAATCGACAGCGCTCCCTGGAACAGGGCAGAGTGGAATTGCAGGGTAGTCCTGCTGCGGATCCCACCTTGGAGCAGTTGGCCCAAGCGGAACGGGTGGCCGAGGTGCAAACGGCTTTGGCCGAGTTGTCCGAAAGTCAACGGCAAGTCTTAAAGATGGCCTATTACGAAGGCATGAGCCAAACGGAAATTGCCAAGCAACTGGATCTGCCTTTGGGAACGGTCAAAGCCAGAGCTCGGCGGGGTTTGCTGCGGCTGCGCGAGTTGTTGGGAGGCCCCTCATGAAAGCCGAATCTGTGTCTCCCGAAGAACTGCAACTGTGGCTGGCAGGCTATGTGCTGGGGGATCTCTCCCCGGAAGAGGCCGACCGGCTGGAAGCCTTGCTCAAGCTGCGCCCGGAGCTGCACCGAGAACTGCAGGCTTTGCAACAGGCATTGGAGACAGCCTACGGCGTGGAGGAAAAGCAACCTCCCCCCGCCCTGCGGGCTTCTCTGTTGCAGGCGCAGGCAGCCCAACCGATGCACACCCCCACCTGGGTTGCCAAGGGATCCCGTCTCTGGCAGCGGGGCTTGGGGGCAGTGGCCGCAGGCTTGATCGTCGCTTTGGGGCTGGGGAACCTCTACCTGTGGCGCAGGCTGCAGCTAGCCCAGACGCAAGGGATCCCTGGCGAGGTGTTGACCTATGAATTGCAGCCGACTGCGGAGAACCTGGCCGGCTCGGTCAAGCTTGAGGTGGATCCCCAGCGCCTGCAAGGGCGATTGGTGGCCCAAGGGTTGCCGCCTTTGCCGGAAGGCCGGGTCTATGCCCTGTGGGTGGTGCTGGAACCGGAGGCGCCCTTCACCACCGATAGTGCGGGGGCCATCCTCATGGCAGCTTTTCCGGTGGATGAAACAGGAAACCGCCAACAGGAGCTGCGCCTACCGCCGGTGTTTGAATCTACAGAATGGGTGCGGGCTGTGGCCATTACCGAAGAGGATGGCAATCGTCCCCAAGAGCACCAGGGATCCCCTTTGTGGATTTCCGGCTAGGGATGGATTGGCGTGGCCCGATGGCACAAGTAGGCGATTGTGATGCAGATGGATGTCAACCCAGTCTTGTGACCAAGGCAGAAGGCCTTAAGATAAAAGTCGCCACCCCAGCGAAGAACTTGGAGGCCACCCCATGGGCGAAGCGAAGCGCCGTAAAACCCGCATCAGCCAAGATCCCGACCAAGAGCTGGTGTTTCCCAACCTCAAGGATATTCCCCTCACCAAAGGGCAAGCTCGCGCCATCTACAATTGGACAACCCGTGGTGCTTGGGCAGGCATCATTCTCCTGGCCATCATTTGGGTGGTGATCCGATTTGTAGGGCCTGCCTTCGGCTGGTGGCATCTGGTCGGCTAGCCGGCCGGATCCCCTTTAGCATCCTTTGGAGTTTCCGTCTATGCGCTCTTATCTGGCAGCCGCCATTCAAATGACCAGCATTCCCGATCTGGCCAGCAACTTGCAGCAGGCGGAAGAGTGGATCGACTTTGCAGTGCGCCAGGGATGCGAGCTGGTGACGCTACCAGAAAACTTTGCCTTCATGGGGCCGGAAGCCGAGAAAGCCCGCCTTGCTCCTGAGATTGCGGAGCGGGCGGAGGAGTTTTTGGCCAAGATGGCCCAGCGTTACCAAGTATTTATTTTGGGAGGAGGGTATCCTGTGCCGGACGGGCAGGGCAAAGTTTACAATACCGCTGCCCTCTACAGCCCTGACGGCAAAGAGCTGGCCCGCTATCGCAAAATCCACCTGTTCGATGTCAATCTGCCCGACGGCAATACCTACCGCGAGTCGAACACGGTGGTCAGCGGAGATGAGGTGGTCACCTGCGAGCAAGAGCAACTGGGGAACCTCGGTTTGTCGGTCTGCTACGACGTACGCTTTCCAGAGCTGTACCGATCCCTGGTGGATCGCGGAGCCCAGATTTTGCTCATCCCTGCCGCCTTCACGGCCTACACGGGTCGGGATCACTGGCAGGTTTTGCTGCAATGCCGGGCCATTGAGAACACCTGTTACGTGATAGCCCCCGCCCAGGTGGGCACCCACTACGAGCGGCGACAGTGTCACGGCCATGCCATGATCGTGGACCCCTGGGGGACTATCTTGGCGGATGCGGGTGGCGAAAAACCGGGGGTGGCCATTGCTGAAATTAACCCAGAGCGTTTCCAGTTGGTCAGGCGGCAGATGCCTTCCCTACAACACCGTCGGCTGGCCTGCACCGTCACCCGCTAGGGATCCGCTGTGCCTTGGCCCCCCCTGATTCTCTACAGCAAACCCGGCTGCCACCTCTGCGAGAGCTTGGTGGAGAAGTTGCGGCAGATCCCCGAAATCCGTGATCTGGAAGTCCGCGACATCACCTCCAACCCGAGTTGGTGGGAGCAATACCAACTGGAAGTTCCCGTGCTCACCCTGGCAGGGGATCCCGAGCGACCTTTGCCACGTCCTTCCCCTCGGCTGACGGTGAGCCAGTTGCGGGCTTGGCTTGAGAAACAGCTCCGTTGAATTTCTCCTGCTGCTGCCGGAGCTTTCTCTGCCATGCCTATGGAGAGAGCAGCGATTCGCTGCGGGCGGTGTAGCCGGCTTGACGCAGGGCTTCAACGGCGGCTTGGGCATTGTTAACCCAAAATTGGGATCCCATTCTCACCCAAAGGGTATGGGGATGGGCGGTGATGGCAGCCACGACAGGAATGCGATTTTCTTCTTTAATTTCCGAGCGTTGGCGAGCGATTAGCGTCTGTAAACGGTATCGATCCTCCAGTGTCCCAGCAGAGTCGAGAGGGATCTCCACCGTTACCCAACTAACAGATTCAATCGGTTGTAAATCTTCCACAATCAGTTGCACCTGTTCATCCCGCTGATCCACTTTGGCCCAAACCAATAGCCGTTGATCCACCTCCAGGCAACCGCGCAAACGTTCATAGGTTTTGGGGAAGATCACTGCTTCACAACTGCCGGTGAGATCTTCCAGTTGCAAAATGGCCATGCGATCCCCTTTCTTGGTTGTGACATTTTTAATGGCCGTCACCAGGGCGAGAACGCCCACAGAGGCATCGACTGCGCAGCCGCCCAAGTCAGCTAGGTTTACAGGGGCCAGCAGCCGCGCTTGCTCCTGAATGCGCCGCAGCGGATGATCCGAGACATAAAACCCCAGCAGCTCCCGTTCTAGCCTCAACTTTTCCTGAGGTGGAAAATCTTCAGTAGCCGGCCCACGCGGAGCCTCCACAAATCCATTGCCGGCGCTGCTATTGCTCCCCAGTAGATCGAACAAGCTGGCTTGGCCGATGGCTTTGGACTTGGCTCGCTGCGCTGCCCAACTGAGGATGGGATCCAAATCGGCAATTAGTTGTTTACGATTTCCAGAAATACAATCAAAAGCGCCCGCACAAATCAGGGCCTCCAGGGCACGACGGTTAACAATGCGCAGATCCACCCGCTGGCAAAAATCCGCCAGAGAGGTGAAGGGGCCATCAGCTTGACGGGCAGCCAAAATGTTTTGAATGGCCCCCTCCCCTACATTCTTCACTGCCCCCAGACCAAACAAAATGCTGGATCCCTGGGGAGTAAAGTCCATTCCAGAACGGTTGATATCCGGCGGCTGAATTTGGATCCCAATTGACAAGCAATAGGTAATGTAGCGCTGTACCTTGTCCTGATCTCCCCCCACAGAAGAGAGCAAGGCTGCCATATATTCCGTTGGGTAATTGGCCTTGAGGTAAGCTGTTTGAAAAGTAATCAACCCATAGGCAGTAGAATGCGATTTATTGAAGCAATACTCGGCAAAAGCAACCATTTGATCAAACAATTCTGTGGCAACTTCTTGGCTTACACCCCGCTTGGCTGCCCCCTGCACAAATTGCTCGCGGTGTTTCTCCATCTCGGAGACTTTCTTTTTCCCCATCGCTCGCCGCAGCAGATCGGCTTGGCCTAAGGTGTATCCGGCCATGTCTTGGGCAATGCGCATGATCTGTTCCTGGTAGAGGATGGCTCCGTAGGTATCCTGAAGAATGGGCTTGAGGAGTTCGTGGGCATAGGTTACCGGTTTGCGACCGTGCTTGCGATCGATAAAGTCGGGGATCATGCCCGTATCCAATGGGCCTGGCCGGTACAAGGCCAATACTGAGGAAATATCTTCTAAGTTGGAAGGTTTGAGCTCCCGCACCACCTGCTTCATGCCAGAAGACTCCAGTTGGAAGATCCCTTCCAGCTCTCCCTTTTCCAGCAGTTGATAGGTTTTCTTGTCATCTAGGGGCAGGTTATCCAGATCTATGTTGACGCCATTGTGTTCTCGGATCAGTTCCACTGCCCGCTGAATCATCGTCAGGTTGCGCAGACCCAAAAAGTCCATCTTCAGCAAGCCCAAAGACTCGATATCTTCCATCGAGTACTGGGTGATAATTTGGCCTTCATTGTTGTACTGCAGAGGCACGATCTCATCTAAGGGATCCTTAGCAATCACCACACCGGCAGCGTGAACCCCGAAGGTTTTGTTGGTGCCCTCCAACAAACGTGCCAGCTCGATCCAGCGGTGGGTGGTTGGGTCTTTCTCGTATTTTTCTTTGAACTCTGGAGCGGGAGTATCCTCGCCAATCATCTCTTCCAATTTTGCGGGCTTGCCTCGGGATACCGGGATCAATTTCGCCATTTTGTCGGCTTCTGAGTAGGGAATGTCTAAGACTCGACCGACATCTTTGAGAATGGCTTTAGAGGTCATGCGGTTAAAGGTGATGATCTGGGCGACTCGCTCTTGGCCGTATTTGCGGGTCACATAGTCGATCAGCTCTCCCCGCCGCTCGATGCAAAAATCCGTATCGATATCCGGCATCGATTGACGTTCTGGATTGAGAAATCGCTCAAACAGTAGGCCGTATTTAACCGGGTCAATGTTGGTAATTTGTAGGGCATAGGCCACCAGGGATCCTGCTGCCGAGCCTCGCCCCGGCCCCACCGGGATCCCCTGCTCGCGGGCATAGCGAACGTAGTCCCAGACCACCAGGAAATAGCTGGAGAAGCCCTTTTGTTGGATGATGTTCAGCTCAAAGCGCAGGCGCTCCTGGTAGTTTTGGGGGATCTGATCCGGCTGAGCAACACCGCAGCGCTTCGCCAGCCCCTGCCAGGCCAATTCTGTGAGATAGCTATCGGCAGAATGGCCTGGTGGAACCGGGTAGTCGGGCATGCGCATTTCCCCAAATAGGTCATAGCCCTCGATCTTTTCCAGCACCTTCAGGGTGTTGGCGATGGCCTCGTCAATCACCTCCTGTTCCAAATGGTCACGGCAGAGACGGCGCATCTCTTCTGGGCTTTTCAGGTATTCGGTTCCGGTGTAGCGAAGGCGATTTTTTTCAGTAAGGGATTTGCCTGTTTGAATGCAGAGCAGCGCATCGTGGGCCTCTACATCCCAGCAGGAAATAAAATGGCTATCGTTGGTGAGGATGATCGGGATCCCCAATTCGCGGGCGATGCGCACCAACTGCACATTGACAAAGCGATCTTCTTGATAGCCGTGATCCTGAATCTCGATGTAATAATCATCCCCAAACTGCTCTTGATACCAAGCGGCAACTTCACGGGCAATTTCTGGCCGCCGCTGCAAAATAGCCTGAGGCACTTCTCCTGCCAAGCAGCCACTGGTGACGATCAACCCTTCTTTGTATTGCACCAAATACTCTTTGTTAATGCAGGGGCGAGAGAAAATCCCTTTGCCTTGAATGCCGTGTAGATGAGAAATGGTGGTTAGCTTCACTAAGTTTTTGTAGCCCTGGGTATTTTTGGCCAGAACCACTTGGTGATACTTGGGGTACTTGCGGCTTTTGTCGCGGATATCGCCGTTGATTACATACATTTCATTGCCGATGATTGGAGTAATCCCTTTGCTTTTACACAGTTTCACCAGCTCTAACGCCCCATACATGACACCGTGATCCGTCAGGGCCAGCCCCGGCAAACCCATAGCGACCACCTGCTCGATCAGACGCGGCAATTGGCTGGCGCCATCCAAGAGGCTGTATTCGCTGTGGAGATGCAAAGGAACAAAAGACATGGCAACGCTATGGATAGTGGGATCCCTTTAACCTTAACTCAGCGTGTCCATTTCTCGACTGCCTGCAGATGCCGCTACAGTAAAGTCAGCTGATGTTTTTTCCCTTTTCTTGAATCTATGGATGCTCCCATTCGCCTCACCCAGTACTCCCACGGCGGTGGCTGCGGCTGTAAAATTGCCCCGGCCCTGCTGCAACAAATTCTTAAGGATGTGCCCCTGCTATCCCCAAATCCGGCTTTGTTGGTGGGAGCTGAAACCAGCGATGATGCGGCTGTCTATCAACTAAACGACCACCAAGCCCTAATTTTGACCACCGATTTCTTCATGCCGATTGTGGATGAGCCGGTGGATTTTGGTCGGATCGCGGCGACCAATGCCCTTTCCGATGTCTACGCGATGGGGGGCACTCCCATTCTGGCTTTGGCAGTTTTGGGCATGCCGGTCGATACCCTGCCGATGCAGGCCATCCAAGGGATCATGGCCGGAGGGATCCAGGTTTGCCAAGAAGCCGGGATCCCTTTGGCAGGGGGGCACTCCATCGATTCGCCGGAGCCCATCTTCGGCTTGGTGGCAGCAGGTTTGGCCCATCCACACCACATTCGCCGCAATGCCACGGCCCAACCTGGGGACGATCTGATCCTGACCAAGCCGCTGGGGATCGGGGTGATGACCACCGCTCTGAAAAAGGGTCAGCTCAGTGCGGCAGGCTACGCGGAAGTTTTGCAGGTGATGACCCAGCTGAATCGCATCGGCTCGCAACTGGCTCGGCGACCGCAAGTTCACGCCATGACGGATGTAACAGGGTTTGGCCTGGTGGGACACTTGCTGGAAGTCTGTCGCGGCTCCGGGGTGGGGGCCAGTTTGGATCTGGCCTCCATTCCGTTTTTGGCAGAAGCGCTCTCGCTGGCAGAGGCGGGGATCTTTCCAGGGGCGGCTCGTCGCAATTGGCAGGGCTATGAGGGGGTACAGGCAGAATCCCTGCCCGAGTGGCAGCAACTGCTGCTGGCAGATCCCCAAACCAGCGGGGGCTTGCTGGTGGCGGTGGATCCCGGCTACACCTCAGACCTCTTGCAAGAGCTGCACAGTGCCGGCTACCCCTACGCCCGTCGCATTGGCCGATGCCAAGCTGGAGACACCAGAATCCATGTTACCGGCAAGATCAGCCTCAGCCCAGCGGCAGCCTGAAGAAGACCCTCTGGCAATACTCACCATGCAAAGTCTCGATAGAGGGCTCAGTATGAAGATTGCGTCAAGCAGCTCTGAGAAAGTTAAAGATACCATGTAAGGCAAGGGAAGGTTAGGATATCCTGAGATCTATGAGCGAGCTTCCCCCCAGCCGTAGTCTGGTTCAGCGAGTTGAGCCTGGCCAGCTGATTCGAACCCTCAGCAGTGGGCAATTGCTGATGGTGGATCCACAACGGCACAACGCCCTGATCATCTGCAAGACGTTTCATGCCGAGTTTGCCGGGCCAGGCGCTGCGGTGGGGGGGCCCTTGGATGTGGAGTCCGGCGGCGTTGTCCCCATTGGGGATGTGGTTTTGCTGCATCCGCAAGACCACCAAGAGCGGCAAAGTGCCTATGCCAAGCGGCTGCACTGGATGCGTTGGCTACAGCAAATCACCGATAATCCTTTGCCGGCCCAGCGGGCGCGGGTTTTGCTCTTTAGCTTAGAGGAATTTTTCTCTGCGGATTTGGTTAGCCAATTGCCAGATGACATTTTGGCACGGCTGGTGGGGGTGCTGCCCCAGACGATTGCTGCGGTGCGGATGGAGATGACGGCCCGCTATAGCCCCAACTATTCCCTGGCAGGCTGAGCTTTTTCAGACTGGGGAAGGAACTCGTCCTGCTGATGGGAATCGGTGACAGGCTGCCGGCCCTCACCTCTAGCCCCTCTCTGCAACTGGAACGAGACACGATCAGCTACACTGAAAGCCAATTTGCGTTGGCAGTTGGTTCAACTGGACTCGACCGGAATCTTTGCCTCATGCAGTGGTGGAAACGGCTTCGCCAAAACCGATGGGCCCAAGTAGGAGCTTACATTCTCCTTGTTTTCTACGCCTGCGCCATTTTTGCCGAGTTTGTTGCCCCCTACAGCCCGCTGGAATCGCAGCCGGGGGGATCCCTTCTGCCGCCCACCGCCATTCACTTTTGGGATGAATCGGGCGCTTGGATTGGGCCCCACGTTTATCCAACCCGCCAGGGGCCAGTGGATCTGGAAACGGGAGAACGCCCGCTCTTGGTGGATACCAGCCGTCCCGCCGGGATCCGCTTGTTTGTGGCCGGTACTCCCTACCGTTGGTTGGGGTTGATCCCCTGGGATCGGCATCTGTTTGGCACCGTCCCGCTGCGGCCTGTTGCAGAAGAGGGACAGGTGGGATCCCCAATCGGCGAAGAGCCCTCTGTGGCACGGCTACACCTGCTGGGCACCGATGATCAAGGTCGGGACTATTTCAGTCGCTTGGTCTATGGCGGGCGCGTCAGCCTGTTTATCGGCTTGGTGGGCATTGGCATCTCTTTCCCCATTGGTCTGCTGGTGGGGGCCATATCCGGCTACCTTGGGGGCTGGGTGGATACGCTCCTGATGCGCTTGGCAGAGGTGTTGATGTCGATTCCGACGCTGTATCTGCTGGTGTCGCTGGCAGCGGTGTTGCAGGTGAATCCGCTGACCGGGGTGCCCTTCAGCAATGCCGAGCGCTTCTTGGTGATTGTGGTGATCCTCTCTTTTGTGGGTTGGGCGGGCCTAGCCAGGGTGATTCGTGGGCAGGTGCTGTCCTTGCGAGAGCGGGACTTTGTGCAGGCAGCGCGGGTAGCCGGGGCTGGATCCCTGTATCTGCTGGTGCGGCATATTTTGCCCCAGACAGCTACTTATGTGGTGATCTCGGCAACCTTGGCGGTGCCCGGCTACATTGCGGCAGAGTCGGTGCTGAGCCTCATCGGGTTGGGGATCCAACAGCCGGATGCCTCTTGGGGCAACATGCTCTCGCTGGCCACCAACGCTTCGGTGATCATCCTACAGCCCTGGCTGGTGCTGGCCCCCACTTTGATGGTGGTGCTGACCTCTCTATCCTTTAACCTGCTGGGGGATGGTTTGCGGGACGCCCTCGATCCTCGGGAAGGGTGAGCTGCTTCCCCATTGCGCCGAGTGAGGGGAATGGAGTGGCCTGCAAATCACCGCTTTCCGTCGGGATAGAGCCGGTTTAGACCCTTGCGAGCCTTAGCATGGACATCCAGGGTGGCATCCATTTTCAGGATCTGCCGGTAAACTTGCTCGGCACGAGCCACTTCCCCTTCCTGTTCCAACTTTTCTCCTAGCTTGAGCAAGTTTTGGGCTGAGAGATCTGCCCAAGGATTCTGTTCGGCTGTTGGCTCCTGCAGTTGCCGCAGCTCTTCTAGGCGCTCTTGCACCATCGGTCGTAACAGCCAAGAGTCATCCAGATCCAAAACCTCTCGGTAGTAGCGCTGGGCCTCTTTAAAGTTCTTTTGCTCGTCGTAGGCTTCCGCCAGTTGTAGCGCCAGTTCCGCTGTGGGCTGATCCTTAAACTGGCGATGCAGTTGGTTCAGTCGCCGCACAAAGGGGGATCCCTGCTGCGGGTTTTTCAAATCCGGGGCGTGCTGAACCGGCAGATAGTCGTCCCTCTCCGCCGATGGTTGAGGGGAAGGGGCAGGCTCTGCAGCTTGAGGTCGAAGGGGCGCTTGGCGGCTGATGCTTTTGGGATCGATGGGGGTGGGCTTGTAAACCCAAATTGGCTGATCCGGAGGAGATGCGGGTGGGGTTGGGCGTGGGATCGGCTGCGGCAAGGGAATGGTCTTGCGATCCGGCGGTTCAGGAGATGGCTGCTTCAGCTCCTCAAGGGTGCTGGGAGGTTTGGGGGCCTGAAATTGAATCGCTTTGGGAGTCTCCCTGCGCTCTTGGGCCAATTCTCGGTACAGAGCGGCCAATTGAAGGTAACCCGCCTCCTCGTAGGCAGTGGCCAGCCAACGGGCATTCTCTGGGCTGGGATCCGCACGATAAGCTCGCCGGAGCAACTGCAAAGCAGTGCCGTAGTTGCGCTCTCGAATGGCTGCCCGTCCCAAACTCGCTGAGCTGACCCCGATGGTATCGCTGGCCATAGTCCCCCATCTGTCTTGGCGCCGACAATAGAGCTAAGAGTCAAGGCTGAGCTGCTGATAATTCAGGTTTTCCAAGCCAGCCACGTGGGTTGACGCTTGCTTAATATAACTGGATTCCTTGGCCATAGCATACCCTCACCAGCCGGGATGTTATCTGCTCGGACAGCTCCCTCTTGTTGAGATCTCTCGCTTTATATCAATTCAATGTCGATATTGAGGGTGGGATTGGATTGAGATCTGGATGCCAAGTTAACTTTCGGGCTAGCTTGTAGTCAGAGCTTCAGCAGCAACAGGTTCTGACGCCAACATGATCCAAGACTTTCGAGAGCGGTACCCTATGGGCAGTTTGCTCACCGATCTGTTGCGGGTGGAAGAAGGGATCTACATCGTCAGAGCCCAGGTGGTGGTGAACAACACGGTTTTGGGCAGTGGCATGGCTGGCTCGAACACCGTCGAAGAGGCGGAAGATGCTGCCTTGAAGCGCGCCCTCCACCACGCAGGATTTGGTCGCCCCACTTCCTCTTTGAGTTTGGGCATGGATTCTGCTGCCGCCAGGGTGCCTTATCTGCCAACTCCTGAGTTGGCCAACGGACACGCTCAGTCTTCCCCTGCTTCTCCAGCCCCCGAGTCGATAGGGATCCCTGCAAAGCCAAGTTCCCCAGAGCTGCCCGGTCTAAGTGAGCCGGCGGCCTATGGGGATGACCTATCGGACATCATTGCCCAAACGGATGTGGAGATGCAGCGCATTGGCTGGGGCCGCAAGGAAGGACAAGAGTTTTTGGAACGTCGCTTTCAGAAGAAATCTCGCCACCAACTAAGCGACGCCGAGCTGCGGGAGTTTTTGCGCTACCTAAAACAGCAGCCCTCCCGCCTCAGCAGCGAACCCCGCTTTTGAAGTCTTCTCGGCCTTGCCGCCAAGATCTCGGGATCTGGAGATCTGGCAACTCCTATCTTCCAACTAGGGTTGTTCCGAGCCCGTTCAAGTAGCCTCTGACCCTTGCCCCCGGCCCCTCTGGAAGGGGGAGTTGGGAATCAAGCCAGCCAACTGTTTTACTGCTAGTTGGCTGCTACTTGGAATAAGCCCGTTCTACCGTCGGTGTCTTGCTGCTGCTGAAGCTAGGGCGCACCTACAATCACGCTGGTGTCTTCCATTTGCTTCACGACCGTTTCTCCCCCTTCCGAGAGCACAACCCGTCGCTCTGGCACCGATACTCCGGCCACCTTGGCGGTTTGGTAGTTTTGCCCGGCCTGCACCACAGCGGGAATGACACCTGGGCCAGAAACCAGAGCAAAGGACTCGCCGCCAATCTGTATCATCCCGGAAACCTGTACACTGC
This sequence comes from Synechococcus sp. R55.2, assembly GCF_047462075.1. Lineage (NCBI taxonomy): Bacteria > Bacillati > Cyanobacteriota > Cyanophyceae > Synechococcales > Synechococcaceae > Synechococcus > Synechococcus sp. R55.2. Next base: position 2,455 of record NZ_JANSIH010000339.1, on the reverse strand, counting down.
GGGCAAACGCAGCTGGGTCAGGGGTAGGCGTTGGGATCGGGGTAGCCACGGCTACAGGGGCGCCATTGCCGCTGCCAGGAGGGGGCAAAACCGGAGGTGGAGGCAGGGGCGGCAGGACAATCTGCGGTTCAGGAGCACGCACGTTTTGAGGCACAAAGGGATCCACACGGCCAGCCCCACTCAAGGCCCGCTGGGTTTCCTGCTCTCGATCCACTGGCGGGATCAGGCTAGAGGCAGCTTGGGTAGCCTGCAGAAGGGAGGGCACCGGCGGCGGGGGTTGATCGGGGGCGGTCTGGCCAAAGCCGGCAGGCAAGTTCACCGTTTGTTGCCGGGCGAGAGCTTGCATCTGGCTGGCTCCGCGGGCCAAGGTGGCGCTCATATCCTGTTCCCAAGTCCCTGCAGCATTCAGCCGCATGATCACAGGGCTGGTTCCCCCCCGAGACTCCACCCAAATTTCCGCTTCTGTGTCGCTCAATCGCCGCGAGCTGAGGATCCGGGATCCCGGAGGCAAGAGGGGCCGAAGCGCCAGTTCGGCCTCAGGAACAGCCTGTTCGTTGGCCAGAGCCGGGAACCAACGGGGGGCCAAAAACGCAACGCCCCCTGCCAACAGCAGGCCGGCTACAAGAAAGCAGGACAATGGGCGAGCAGGCAGCGATTTCAGCATAGAGACCACCGGGAGAGAGCCTCGTATCCTCTCCACCAAAATATCCAAAATCTTCGTGATGGGGCCAAGTCAACCTGCTTTTCTCGACAACAGTGCTAGGATTTGTCGATCGAAACAGTGGCACCATGTCCCCAGAGATCCCGACCGGGCCAGACAAAGACGGCCTCTGTCCAAGCGCAGCCTCGTTTGCCATACTGAAGAAAGATTGTAAATATTTGTTAACGCCATGACTGTCTCTGCTTTGGATCCCGCCAACCCCGCCCGTTTACAGGAGATCGCTCAACGCTTGCGCAGCCCGCGTTCTGCGGACCGGATGGTGGCCTTGGCCCAGTTGCGGGATGTGCCGGCAGAGCAGGCGGTGCCGCTGATTTTGCAGGTCATCGACGATGAGAACCTGCAGGTGCGCTCTTTTGCCGTCTTTGCCCTGGGGATCAAGCAAACGGACGCCTGTCTGCCCAAATTGCTGGAAATCCTCACCCAAGACCCGGATTATGGCATTCGCGCCGACGCGGCAGGTGCCCTGGGCTATTTGGAAGATCCGCGGGCTTTTGAGGCCCTGGTGCGCGCCTTTTACGAAGATGTGGAGTGGCTGGTGCGCTTCAGTGCCGCGGTGGCCTTGGGGAACTTGAAGGATCCGCGGGCTTACGACGTGCTGCTGCGGGCGTTGGAGGGGCCAGAAGAGCTGCTACAACAGGCGGCCATCGCAGCTTTGGGAGAACTGGGGGATCCGCGGGCCCTGGATCACATCCTGCGGTTTGCCCAATCGGAAGACTGGCTGGTGCGGCAGCGGCTGGCCCAAGCGCTGGGCAATTTGCCTTCCCCCAAGAGCGTTTCTGCTCTCAACTACCTGGCCAGGGATCCCCACGATAGCGTTGCGGCGGCGGCTCTGGATTCGCTGCGGCGCTTGCGGCAAAGGGGCATCTCAGAAACCACCCCTGAGAAGGGATCCGGGCCAGCCAATTCTGAGGAAGGCTAAAGTAAAGATCCCGGCTCAGCTTGTTCCGGGTTCCCCAATCCCCAGAGAGAGGCCTCCTCTGTTTCCGGCTGAGCCTTTCTTTTCCTAGGATCCCTTGCCTTGATGGTTACTAGCCCCCACTCATCGGTTTCACCTGTTGCATCCCCGTCGCGGCCCCGCATTGTGGCGGCCCTTTCTGGGGGTGTGGATAGCTCTACGGTGGCGGCCCTTTTGCAGGAACAGGGCTACGCCGTGGAGGGGGTCACCCTCTGGCTCATGAGGGGGAAGGGGCAGTGCTGTACCGAAGGCTTGGTGGATGCGGCAGCTGTTTGTGAGCAGCTGGGGATCCCTCACCATGTGGTGGATAGCCGCGAGCTGTTCCAGGCCAACATTGTCGATTACCTGGTAGCCGGCTACGCGGAGGGCATTACTCCCCTGCCCTGCTCCCAATGCAACAAGCTGGTGAAATTCGGCCCGTTGCTGGCCTATGCCCGCGAAAAGCTGGGCATCTCCCAGATGGCCACCGGCCACTACGCACGGGTGCGCTTTAACGCCGAGCTAGGACGTTACCAACTCCTGCGGGCGGTAGATCGGCAGAAGGATCAGTCCTATTTTCTCTACGACCTCAGCCAAGAGCACCTAGCCCATAGCCTCTTCCCCTTGGGCGAGTACACCAAGGCCCAAACCCGTCAGTTGGCTGCCCGCTACGGGCTGGTTACAGCCGACAAGCCCGAAAGCCAGGATCTCTGCTTGATTGAAACCTATGGCTCGATGCGGAGCTTTTTGGATCAGTACCTTGGGCAAAGGCCAGGGGAAATCGTCGATACCCAGGGGCG
>NZ_JANSIH010000338.1:0-558 GCF_047462075.1 Synechococcus sp. R55.2 | reverse complement strand
CCCCCCCCCCCGCGTGGTTTGCCCCCCCCCCCCGCCCCACCGCGCTAGCGGAGCGGCGCGTGGGCGCGGAGATGTGTATACGCGCCAGCGATAAGCGCGCCCGCCGCGGTTGGCGTGAGGTCAACGTCGGGACGAGCGTAGACAGCCAGAGTGCCCTGCGGCGGCAGGTTGAAGGTGTTGCCCGGCACCGAAGCTGTGGCAAAAGGAGCCAGAGTTCCCGGTGCCTGAGTCTGGCGATCCACAATGGCCGCAATGAAGGTCGGGCTGCCGATGGAAGGCTCAAAGAGGTTCTCGCGAATGGTTACCGTGTTGGGCTCAGCCGACACCACATGCACGCCGGCAACTGTGAAGCCACGCAACAGGTTCTTGTAAACCTCCGCCTGCGAGAAGTCGCAGACTTGCACAGAGACGTAGGGATCTGACTGAGTGGGCCGCGTGAAGTCGTTGAAGGAGACTTTTACGTTGCGGGTGGTGAGGTTGGCTAGGTCACACTCGCCAATGGCTACTTGGTAAGGTGCAGCCGGCCCAGCAGCGTCCGGATCTGGGGAAATGCCAGTA
>NZ_JANSIH010000337.1:0-559 GCF_047462075.1 Synechococcus sp. R55.2 | reverse complement strand
CGGTAGTGCAAAGCTTCTTTGCCTCTTTGAAGTCCTGGCGAGAACGCCGCCAAACCGACCCTAACGCCCGTCCACCTCGACGGCGTCGGTACTATTCCAAAGTTCAATGGAAGTCTTCAGCCATCCAAGTCGTCAATGGAAAGCTGCGATTGTCGAACGGGAAAGGCAATGAGCCCCTGATGATTAACTGGGCTTGGGACACACCTGTTTGGGTAGAGATGGGCTGGGATGGCCAGCAGTATGAGTTGAGAGCTTGCTACAAGGTGGGGGATACGCTGCCGGAAGAAGAGGGGGAAGAGAGCCACGTTGCCGCTGTGGATTTGGGTGAGATTCACCCCGCAGTCGCTCATGAGGGGGGACAAACCTACATCGCCAATGGCAGGCTGCTGCGCTCCAAAAGGCGCTACCAGAACAAGCTGCAGGGCAAGCTAGCTCGACTCCTGGCGCGCAAAAAGCGGGGGTCTCGGCGGTGGAAGCGGCTAGTTCGCTCTCAACGTTTGCAGCTCAAGAAGCTGCGCAATCAAATTCGGGATATTCTGCACAAGCAGACAACCCGATT
>NZ_JANSIH010000336.1:0-3577 GCF_047462075.1 Synechococcus sp. R55.2 | reverse complement strand
ATCGCTGCATAGTTGAACAGTGATGTTCAGCAGTGTTCAGCGTAAATGTATCAGGGGATATGACGCTTTGCAAAGGGGATCAAACCCCGTACCATAGAGGAGCAGGTTTCTCCGTTTCTCTGTTTTCAATCCCCAGGACTCACCATGGTGCAGCCGTCAGCAACCTCTGGGCAGAAGCCGATTGTGATCGCCCCTTCCATCCTTTCAGCCGATTTCAGCCGGTTGGGGGAGGAAGTACGGGCAGTGGATGAGGCAGGAGCCGACTGGATCCATGTGGATGTCATGGATGGCCGCTTTGTGCCCAACATCACCATCGGCCCGTTGGTGGTGGAAGCGCTGCGCCCGGTGACGGCCAAGCCCCTGGACGTCCACCTGATGATTGTAGAGCCGGAGAACTATGTGGCGGATTTTGCCAAAGCAGGGGCCGATATCATTTCCGTGCACGCAGAGTCCAGCTCCACCATCCACCTGCATCGCACCCTCAGCCAAATCAAGGATCTGGGCAAGCAAGCGGGCGTGGTGCTCAATCCGGCCAGCCCCCTGGAGCTGATCCAATACGTGCTGGAGCTGGTGGATCTGGTGCTGATCATGAGCGTCAACCCCGGCTTTGGCGGGCAAAGCTTCATTCCGGCAGTGGTGCCCAAAATTCGCCAGTTACGGGCCATGTGTGATGAGCGCGGCCTGGATCCCTGGATCGAGGTGGATGGTGGCTTGAAGGGAAGCAACGCTTGGCAGGTGATCGAGGCAGGAGCCAATGCCATTGTGGCCGGTTCGGCAGTGTTCAAGGCCAAAGACTATGCAGAAGCCATTCGCAGCATTCGCAACAGCCGCCGTCCCGAGCTGGTGACAGTTTAAGGTGACAGTTCATTTTGAAGGAAACTGCTCTCTTACTGAAATCCGGCTTGACCCCAGCGCTGCGCTGAGCCAACTCCTCACGTGCCTTTAGCGCAAAGCAGCAGCCCCTTTCTGGGCAGCGTAAGGCCCCGTCCCGCTGTTGACGGCAGTTGTGCCCAGGCAATGGGGAGGCCCATCGACGGAGGGGGGGATGATCGGCTGCGGCAAAGTGGGGCTGAAAAAAGTCTGACAAAAAGGCACGCGATTGCGCTGAATATCGGCAAGGTAGGGGGGAGGAATGGTGCCCAAATAGGCGCCCAGCACCTGCTGCTCGGGATCCTCTGGCAACACTTGGTAATACAACATCAGGCGATTATCGGGAAACCAGGCGCGGATCACCCTTTGCAGGGCTGTCAAGTTGAAGCCCGGCTCTTCGGGGTTGCGAATCAGGTGCATTCCCGCCAGGCGCCCGCCGACAAAATAGGCTTGCACATAAAACCCACGGGCATAGATGGGGGGCTCCAAGGAGTTCTGAGATGAAGGGGAATCGGGCAGGTAAAGGGCTTCACCCCCAGGACGCAGTTGCCAGCGGCTCCAGCGGGGATCCTCCCGGTCGCTAGAAAGGGTCTCCCAATTGTTGGCGCGGGCGTAGCTCAAGAAGCGCTCCTCGACCATGCCCAGATAGAGCATTTCCATTTGCAAGGGCAGCCGGGCCCGGGTTTGCAACAGGGGCAGAGTGCGCACTTCTCCCTGCTTGAGCACCAAGGTCTCCCCCCGCGCCGAGCAAGGTTCCCACGCCAACAAAACTGTCAGGATCCCTGCCCCAACCGCCCGGCCAAGACAGCTAAGACCACGTCTTGCCGAAGCAAGCAGCAGAGGGGTGAGCATCTGTATCTGTAGAGGTAGCCTGAGCTGTGGGCAACTGCCGCCCAACCCAGTAGAAGCAGGGACGTAAGATGAGATCACCGAGAACCCCGAAAAGCCAGAAAAAAGGTGAAGCTAGAGTGCTCTGCACCGCTGACGCGATGGAAGCTCTATTGTAGCCAAAGAGCCAAAGCCTCTTGAAAATTTTAACCTGTTGCCTTGTGTGAATTTTCTTGCAGATCCTGAATGTCTCGAAACTAAGGTACTCCGCGCCGCTGACGCGAACGAAACGAAATGAGTGCAACTCTCGAGAACGGCATTCCCGCTGCAGCAGCTTCTGACCGGACAGGATGGCCGGGATTGATCGTCATTGCCGGCCCCACGGCCACCGGGAAATCTCGACAGGCACTGCTTTTGGCCCAACGGCTGGGATCCCCGTTGTTGAATGCGGACTCTCGCCAGGTCTACCGCGAGTTTGACATCGGCACAGCCAAGCCTACCCCTGCTGAGCGGGCTCTCTGGCCCCACGAGCTGATTGACTTTGTGGATCCCCGCCACACCTACACGGTGGCCGAGTTCCAACAGGCGGCCCAAACCCGCATCGCCGAGGCCCATCGGCAGGGACAGACGCCCATCCTGGTGGGGGGCACCGGTCTCTACATCCAATCGGTGACTGCTGGCCTAGGGATCCCTGCTGTACCCCCGCAGCCCCAACTGAGAAGACAACTGGAAACTTGGCCCCCTGAGATCCGCTACGCCTGGCTGCAGCAGTTGGATCCCGTTGCCGCCCAGCACATTCATCCCCATGACGCGGTGCGCACGCTGCGGGCTTTGGAGATCGTTTACGCCACTGGGAAGCCGGCTTCCAGCCTAAGGCGGGCTCATCCCCCCCATTACCCCATCTTGATCCTGGGGCTGCGCTGCCCAATGCCCCGTTTGGAACAACGCATTGCCCGGCGCACGGCAGAGATGATGGAGCGGGGGTGGATCGAGGAGGTGAAAACCCTGCGGGAGCGCTATGGGCCCCACCTGCCCCTTTTGAATACTTTGGGCTACGCGGAAATCGGCGCTTATCTGGAGGGGCGGATCCCGGAAGCCGAACTGCAACCCCTGATTGTGCGGCGCACCCGCCAATTTGCCAAACGGCAGATGACCTGGTTCCGGGCCCTGCCAGGGATCCAGTGGCTGGACTGCGAAGCTGAGGATTTGCCGGAGCAGATCTGGAAGCAGGTCAAGGCTTGGATGGCAGCTCCGACCACTGTTGAAACCAGTCCCGCCGCCGCTGAGCATCGGCTTTTCGATCCGTAAGGATCTCCAACACCCGCACCCCTTGGGCAGGCAAGGGATCCAAAGCTTGGGCCAGCTCCTGCCAGCTTTCCACCCGCCGGTGGGGAATGCCGTGGGCTTGGCAGAGGAGGGCAAGATCCACCGACTGGGGAGTAGCAAAGTAGGGCTCAAAGGGCGGATCTGGCCCTTGACGGCCCACTTCAGCAATGGGCAGCAGCTCGAAAATCCCACCCCCCTGGTTGTTGATGAGGAGAATGGTCAGGGATCCCTGCAGGTGAGGGCCAAGCCGCAGGCCGCCGCAGTCGTGGAGAAAGGCCAGATCCCCGGTTAGCAACACCGTCGGGCGCTGCCGGTGGGCCACCCCGAAGGCGGTAGAGAGAAGGCCATCGATGCCGTTGGTGCCGCGATTGAAGTAGGGACGGATGCGGCGGTCGTTGGGGGGCCAAAACCACTCCACATCCCGCACCGGCGTGCTGTTGGCAATAAACAGCGGAGTCTCTGGGGGCAAGTGGTGGGCCAGCCACCAGGCAACCTTGCCTTCAAACCACTCCGATAGGTCAGTCATGGCCTGGTCTAGGGCAGCACGGATTTG
>NZ_JANSIH010000335.1:0-3588 GCF_047462075.1 Synechococcus sp. R55.2 | reverse complement strand
CCTCCCGGCACTGACCCTACGGGTACAGTGCGGGGCTCCTGCGATTTCTAGCTGATCCGCCCATTTCTTTCATGGCATCGAAGAATCGAAGAGTTTGCTTCTTGCGCCTTCAAGACAAAGACTGTACCCCTGCCGATAGATGCGGGTTTTGGCTGCGGGGCTCTGGATAGGTGGGAAACTCTCGGTCAATAGCGTAAACGGCTCAATTCCCGTCGCAGTCAGGATCGGGATGACAGGATTTGAACCTGCGGCCCTCTGCTCCCAAAGCAGATGCGCTACCAAGCTGCGCTACATCCCGGCTTAGCTTTTGTGATTATGCCAGATCCCCGCCTCCGATGCACACCCAAGCAGGGATCCCTCGCTCAAGGCAACAAGGGAAACAAACATTTGTCCAGGTCAGGACTTGAGCATCTTGGCCGGCATGACAATGAGGGTATTCCCCTGTCGCTCCACCACGTAGAGCTCCTGCCCGGCTTGGATTTCCAGGTTGGGAATGCTGCACTTGGCGTTCCAGGTGGAACCCAGATAAGAAACCCGCCCCCGTTCGCCTGGGGGAATGGGGGTGATTGCCCGCGCCTCGCGAGATTCCTCTACCTGAACCGATCCATGGGGCACCAGACGGCGGCTGAGGATAATCAACACCACCGATGCCCCAATCCAGCTGGCAAATTGTACCCAGATCGGCAGCCCCAAATAAGCCAAAAGCCCCGCCAAGAGCGCCGCCAGCCCCACCGAGCCGGCAACCAATTCTGGCAAAAACAATTCGGCAGAAATGAGGACTAACCCGATGATGATCCAAGGCCAAACCATAGAATCCAGGGATCCCACCTAACTCAGTATGGCTCAAAACCCCTGGATCCTCAGCAGGGATCCCTTGTCCTTAGGGAGACTGGTTGGGGCCTACCCGCCCAAGCGGTAATTCTCCAAAAACTGCAGGGGATCCATCTCCTCCTGAGGGGAGCTTTTGGGTAGGTTCTTGGATTCGGCGATCCGCATCAAGGTCTCCCAGTCGGTGCTCATGACAAAGGCCACGGCTTGGCGAGCCGCCTCTCGGTGGGGGCAGTCCTCTCCCAAGACACAGCCATCTCGACAGAGGGTGGCGCAATCGTGCGCAGTGCTCCTGGGATCCGGGCCAGCCATGATGTCTTCCTCTCGGTGGGTTTCACGTTTTCTTTAGGATACCTGAAGAGAATCTTGCGCTTGCAGGAGATTTGGGTCAGGGCGGGTAGCTTGGATGAGGAGATGAGGCGACAAGACCTGTTCAAGCGCAGAGGAGCCTTATGGAGTTTTCGCAATTGCAAGCGCTGGTGGATCGAGCCTTGGAAGACAAGAAGCTCACCCGCACAGAGGTGGATCAAATCGTCAACGCCATCCGGTCGGACGGCAAAATCTCCCCCGAAGAGATAGGCTTGCTGGAGTCCATTCGCGAAATGGTGCTCCGTCGGGAGATTCAGGTGGTGGAAACGGCAGATTGAGGGGCAGGGATCCCCTGTTGCAAGTAGAGGGTGACTTCGCTGCGATTGTGAAACAGGTGGCGGGCTCTCACCAGGGGGAAGGCACTACCCAAAATCTCCAGACTTTGCCGCAGCACCCGCAGGCGGTGTTGGTGGGGTAGCTTCAGGGTCATCACAGCTCTCCCCTGTGGCTCCAGATGGGGAGCAAAAGCCACCATCAGGTGGGCGGAAGCCGGGCCATCCATGCGCATGTCGTTGAGGATCAGGTGAAACCGGCCTGGGCCACGGGCCAGGTAGGCTTGGGCGCTGAGGCAATGGTGGCGGATCCCCGGATCTTGGCTGAGGCGCTCGTCCAAGTCCCCCGGATCCACTGCTGTGACCTGCTGGCCATATAGGCGCAAAATGCGCGACCATCCCCCCGGTGCTGCCCCCAGATCCAGAGCCTGTCCCCCCGGCACCAAGGGAATCTGAAACACCTGGATGGCCTCCAGCAGCTTAAACTCGGAGCGGCTGATTTGCTCTGGATCCCGCCGAAAGCGATGGATCCCACCGGCCCAGTTGGAGAGGTTCTGGGCAGCCAAGGATAGGCCCAGCCAAGCGCGAATGCCCATCGGTTGAGCCAGGATCACCACCGAGATCACCTGCTGTGGGTCTTTGACCTGCAGGGGGGATCCCACCGCCGCGATCACCTGTTCTGCCAAGGTTTCATTGACCTGGAAGGGCTTGAGATTCCGCTCCCCAAACAGGCGCGTCTGAACCGAAAAGCTGAGGGCGGGGTCAATGGCTGCCAACATTTCCCCATCAAGGCGCAATTCAACTAAGGATCCCTCGGCCAGCCGCCGTTCTTGGTGAATGGGGCAGATGTGGCGTAAAAAAATGGGCGGGTCAGCTTGCCAAGCCTCAGCCAGGTCAGCAAATGAGCGTTGGCTGCACACCCATACCAAGCCAGGTGCTTCCTTTAGCCGCTGCACGGCAGCCTCTGGATCCGCAGCTTCTATCTCCCGGATCGCCAAATCCAGAAAATCTGGGTCAGCACTGCCCAGCCATGTATGGGTATCAGGGGGGAGAGGATTGCTCAACGGGCTCGCTGCCAACGCACGTAGGGTAAAGAAGCGGCTACTTGCTGAATCTGGGCTTGGGCGGCCAGCAGTTGTCCTGTGGCGTCCCAGGTGCCCTGCACCAGCATTTGCCAGGCTCCCTGGGGGATCTCCACAGCAGCGGTATTTGCCTCCCAGCGCACCTGTTTGTTGGGCAGATCCAGCGTCAACTGGAGCTGGGGATTTTCCGCCACCGCCTTCTGCAGGGCTTGAATCACAGCCGGGGGTGCCGTGACACAAGGGATCCCTAGGGCCAAGCAGTTGCCGAAGAAAATCTCGGCAAAGCTTTCACCGATGAGAGCGCGGATCCCCCACTTGGCCAGCGCTTGGGGCGCATGCTCCCGACTGGAGCCACAGCCAAAATTGACATTGACCACGAGGATCTGGGCTCCCTGGTACTGGGGTTGATCGAAGGGGTGTTGGCCGGGATCCTGGGCGCGGTCGTCGGCAAACACGTGCTGGCCCAAGCCGTCGAAGGTGACGCACTTCAAAAAGCGGGCCGGGATAATCCGATCGGTGTCGATGTCGTTGCCCAGCAGGGGGATCCCTCGGCCTGTGACGGTCAAAACTTCGCTTGGCATGGGAACTTCGATGAACTTCTGAACTCGATCTTTGGACTTGATCTATCTGGAGATCGGCTTCAGGGGACTGGAATGCTCGGCAAAACCCTGCCCGGCTGCAGATGGGCCAGCCTCAACGACAAAAGGGGAAGGCTCAGCTCGGCTACCGGCGGTAAACCTGATTTTCCAAATTGCGCACCTGCCGCTCCAGCCGATCCAGCCGCCCCCGCAGCTCGTCCATTTCCGATTGGCGGGGCACGCCCAGATCCTGCAGGACGTTGCGCACCTGCCGCTGAACGTAGGATTCAAAGTTACTCTGCTCGGCCTTCACCTGGTTGAGCAGGTTGTTGATGACATTGGATGCCTCTTCTGGGTTGAGCTGCCCCTTCTGCACCAAGTCGTCGGCAGCCTTTCTCAACTGATCTGCCAACATAATCGTTGAGCACAAGCCCGTACTCAGGTGAGCATATAACCGCC
>NZ_JANSIH010000334.1:0-20377 GCF_047462075.1 Synechococcus sp. R55.2 | reverse complement strand
TAAAGCTCAGTAAATTCAGCAAAGTTCAGGGTTTTGGGGGTTAGAGGCATGCTCCACAGATCCCTCAAGCTGGCAAGGGATCGCTATGATTTCAGCATAGTCTGAATCCTTCTGGGGGAGGGCTGGCTTGGTTGTCCGGATCCCTCCAACACCAGACGACTAGAATGAGTAGGAAGCAGATTTGCCTATTCCCAGCAGCATCACCCACTCAGCAGGGCCGTCTTTTTTCTTATGCTAGACGCTTTACTGATCGCGATCTTCATGTTGGCCGGGGCTGGTCTCGGGTTTTACGGCCTGGATTTGCTCCCTCCTGCCGCCATTCAGGGGGCCAATGTGGAAGGAGCCCGTGTCGTCACCAGCGGCTTTGGCGTGCTGGCAGGACTGGCTTTGGGATCCCTGGTGCGCTGGAGCTACCGTCGCTTCGAGGCCAATGTGCGCTCCCTGCCGCCGGACGTGTTGATCAGCCGCTCGGTGGGGTTGGTGATCGGCTTGGTGATCGCCAATCTGGCCATGGCTCCTGTGTACTTGCTGCCCTTGCCTCCCCAACTCAACAGGTTCCTCGAGCCACTGGCTTCGGTCTTTTTCAGCTTGGCCTTTGCCTATCTGGGGGTCAGCCTGGCCGATACCCACGGCCCCTCGCTGCTGCGGCTGTTTAACCCCAACTATGCTTTACAAGCAGCCCTCTGGGCGGAGGGCAATGTGGTGGCTGCCACGGCCAAGGTTTTGGACACCAGCTCCATCATCGATGGCCGAGTGGCCCAGTTGATCGAGACGGGCTTCTTGGAAGGAACCCTGGTGGTTCCTCGCTTTGTGCTGACGGAATTGCAAACCATCGCCGACAAGGCCGATGCCCAAAAACGAGAGCGGGGCCGCAAAGGTTTGGATACGCTGCAGGCTCTACGAGAAGCCTACCCCGATCGTTTCGTTATTCACGAAGCCAACTATCCAGATCTGACCACTGTCGATGAAAAGCTGGTGCGCCTCACCCAAACCGTGGGGGGAACGCTGCTCACCACCGATTACAACCTGAAGAAGGTGGCGGCTCTGCAGGGGGTCAAGGTGCTGAATGTGAATGAGTTGGCCGAGGCGCTGCGGCCCATCTATGTTGCCGGCGACAGCTTTGATATTAAGATCACCCGCGAAGGAAAAGAGCCAGGTCAAGGGGTAGGCTACTTGGAAGACGGCACCATGGTGGTGGTGGAAGAAGGGCAGCGCTCTGTGGGCAAAACCCGCTCTGTGGTTGTGACCAGCGCCATTCAAACCTCAGCAGGCCGCATGATCTTCGCCCGCCTCAACAAGGACTCTGCCCCACTAACCCGCCCGGCCTCTGATCCGGCCAGCCCGGCTTCCTCTGGAAAAACCTGAGTTTTGGCCTACGTTCCCCTAGCGCAATGGTGGCTTCATCCCAAATGGGCGCCCTCCGACCCACTCCGATGTTCTACACGCAGGATCGCCAGAGGCGCTTCTGGAGTTTTTACTGGGAAGATGCCGAGAAGTACGGCATCCACCCTCAGCACATCGTGAGCGGACAGCAAATCTGGGAGGTGGCCAACGCTGGAGAGTACGAAGCCAAGCTCAACCAGGTCTTTGCAAGCGGGGATCCCCTCTCCTACGAATGCCAGGTGCTCTCGCCCCGCTACAAGTTGCATCTCCATCTTTCGCTCAACCCTGTACGGGCCACGGAAGGGGAGGTGGCGGCGATTTCGGTGGTGGGCAAGTTGCTGGGGGCCACGCCTTTTGCGCTGGCCGGAGGAGCCAGCAGCCCCAACAGCCAGCCCCATCCTGTCCTGGCCGACCCGGTACAGGGGATCACGACGCAGTTGGTGCGCAACATCCGGCATTCCCTCGATATCCGGCAACTGTGCCAGCAGACCGTGGAGCAGTTGGGGCAACTGTTTGGGGTAGACCGCTGCCTAATGGCCCTCTACGAGGTGGGGCAGGACTCCCTCACGGTCAATGCCGAGTATCGCTGCCACCCTGGGGATCCCTCCCTGCTCCACCAGACCCTGAAGCTGGCAGATTACCCCCATTTGTTGCAGGCCCTCAGACAGGAAGAACCGGTGGAGGCGGGGCGACATCTGGCCATTGCCATGTCTTACCAGGGCTACGCCAACAGCCTGCTCTGGCTGGAAATGCTGGATCCGAACAGGGTTCCTGTTTGGCAGCCAAGCCACATTCAGGTACTCCAGAGCATTGCCACCTACCTGGGCGCAGCCATTGCCCACGCCATTTTGCTGGATCAAAGTCGCCAACTGGCAACCCGCTTGCAGTTAGCCAACCAGACGCTGCGCCAGAAAAATAAGGAGCTGGAGCAGGCCCGTGCCCAAGCGGAATCGGCCAACCAACTCAAAAGCCAATTCTTGGCTAACACCTCCCACGAGCTGCGCACCCCTCTCAACGGGATCATCGGCTTTATCAAGCTGGTGCTGGACGGGATGGCCGAAAACCGCGAAGAGGAGCTGGACTTTTTGCAAGAGGCCTATCGCTCTGCCCTGCACCTGCTGGCCCTAATCAACGATGTGCTGGATATCGCCAAGATCGAGGCGGGCAAAATGCAGTTGGAGTTCCAGCCCTGCGACCTGCGAGCCTTGTTTAAGGATGTGGAGGCCAAGACTAGCCTGCAGGCCAGCCAAAAGGGCCTACAACTGAGCTTCCACCTGCCCAACACCTCGGATCAGATTTTGCTCTTGGGCGATTACCAACGCCTGTTGCAGGTGATGCTCAATTTGGTGGGGAATGCCATCAAGTTTACCCCCAAGGGCTCGGTAACCGTGCGAGCGGATATCCTGCCCGGCAACCCGGGTTTGGCCCGCATCCGCGTCATCGACACCGGGATCGGGGTATCGCTGGAAAAGCAGCAGAAGCTGTTTCAGGCTTTCACGCAGGTGGATGGTTCCACCACCCGCCAATATGGAGGAACCGGCTTGGGCCTGGCCATCAGCCAACGCCTGGTGGAGGCGATGGGAGGGGAAATCAATTTCTACAGCCTGGGCGAAGGGCTGGGATCCACCGTCACCTTTACGGTGCCCCTCTACCGCAAGCCGCTCCTGAGCGGGGATCCGAACCCAGAGGCGCTCCCTGCTCAACCCGCCCGAGATAGACCTGAGGATGCGGATCCCACCTTGATTTCTGTTCCCAACTCAGTCCAGCGATGACCCACCCGGCCATTTCTCCTTCAACCGCTCTGGGTACCTCTCGGTTGCGGCGCAGCACTGCGCGAACATTCCCCCATGCCCTATCCTCGTAAACGGTTTGGTCAGCATTGGCTCAAGGATCCCGCTGTTCACGAGGCGATTGTGCGGGCTGCCCAGTTGAATGATCTAGAGGGAGACGCGGATCCCACTTGGGTGCTGGAGATCGGCCCCGGCACCGGCCAACTGACGCGGCGATTGCTGGCCCAGGGTGTCCAGGTGGTGGCGGTGGAGATCGACCGGGATCTGTGCCGACTGCTGCAAAAACGGTTCGCCGGCCAACCCCGTTTTCACCTGCTGGAGGGAGATTTTCTCCGCCTGCCGCTGCCTCCTCAACCCCGCCTGCTGGTGGCCAATATCCCCTACAACCTGACCGGCCCCATTTTGGAAAAGGTGCTCGGATCCCCGGCCCAGCCGGTTCGGCAGTTCGAGCGCATTGTCCTTCTGGTGCAAAAAGAGCTGGCCGAGCGCTTGCAGGCCGGCCCCGGCAGCAAAGCCTATGGTGCTCTGAGCCTGCGGACGCAGTATTTGGCCGATTGCGAGCTGATCTGCAGGGTGCCCCCCACCGCTTTCAAGCCCGCCCCCAAGGTGGAATCTGCTGTGATTCGCCTCACCCCCCGCCCCGCCCCCACCCCCGTCCGGGATCCCTGCTGGTTTAACCACCTCCTTCGACAGGGGTTCTCCACCCGCCGCAAGAAGCTCGTCAATGCCCTGGGAAGCTTGGTGGAGCGAGAGGTGGTCGCAGCAGCTTTGGCTCAGCTCCGCCTCAACCCCGATGCCCGCGCCGAAGAGCTGGCCCTGCCCCACTGGCTGGCCTTGAGCGACCTGCTGCTGGAGAAAGCGCCCAAAAGGGCTGTTGTTCTTCAAGAGGGGCAGGAACCGGGGTAGGGTGAGAGAGGGAAGCTCAGTTGGACGAACCCAAACATCCTCTGGGGTTTTTGAAGTCCCTTCCCGATCTTGTTCTGGATCCCTTTCGCCAATGCAGGTGCATCCATGCAAAGCAACCAAGGCAAGCAAATCCTCTTGACCGGCGGCACAGGCGGGCTGGGTTTGGGGGTGGTTCCCGTGGTGCTGGCCAGCGGAGCAGAGCTGACCTTGACCTATCGACAAGAAAAAGATCTCACCATTTTGCGGGAGCGCCTGCCGGCCAATGCTCTGGATCGGGTTCGCTTTGTGCAAGTGGATTTAACAGATGAGGCAGCGGTTGCCCGCGTCATTGCCGACCTACCCCGCGTGGATGGGCTGATCCACCTGGTGGGGGGCTTTGCCATGGGCCCCACCCACGAGTACAGCTTGGCGGACTGGTATCGCGACTTCGACCTCAACCTCACCACCACATTCCTGACCTGCAAGCACAGCCTGCGCAGAATGTGGCAACAGGGCTATGGGAGGATTGTAACGGTGGGATCCCGAGGAGCGGTGGAGCCGGGCCCGCAATTGGCCGCCTACTGCGCTTCCAAAGCGGGGGTGGTGGCCCTGACCCGCACCATTGCCGCCGAAACCCAAGGCACCGACATCACGGCCAACGTCATCCTGCCCAGCATCATCGACACGCCGGCCAACCGAGCTGCCATGGGATCCGAGCGAGCCAAGCTGTGGGTCAAGCCAGAGTCCATCGGGCAGGTGATCGCCTTTTTGGTCTCAGAAGCAGCGCGGGATCTGCGAGGGGCGGTGATCCCGGTGTATGGCAACGTCTAGGCAACTGGTTGACCAAGCCATGAGCCGCCATTCATGATACAGAATATGCACTTATCCCTATCCAGTTCTTTTCCATGCTGAAGCGATTATTCTTGGGTGGTTTGCGCCGGCAAATCGGTCGCATTGAGGTGGCAGGGGCCATTGATGGCAAAACTCGCGAGCGGGTTCTCAAGGCCCTGAAAGAGGTGGAAGAAAACCAGATCCCTGCTGTGGTGCTGCGCATCGACAGTCCAGGCGGGACGGTGGCCGACTCCCAAGAAATCTACAATGCCCTCTTGCGTTTGCGAGAGAAAAAGGGCACCCGTATTGTCGCCAGCTTTGGCAACATTGCTGCCTCTGGGGGGGTTTATATTGCCATGGGAGCCGAAAAAATTGTTGCCAACCCAGGAACAATCACCGGTAGCATTGGTGTGATCATTCGAGGCAACAATATCGAACGCCTCCTGGATAAGGTGGGGATTTCATTTAAGGTGATTAAGTCTGGCCCCTACAAAGATATTCTCTCGTTTGATCGCGAGCTGACCCCAGAAGAGCGAAACATCCTGCAAGAGTTGATCGACATCACCTACGGCCAGTTTGTGCAGACGGTTGCCGCTGCCCGCAAGTTAAGTTTGAATGTGGTCAAAACTTTTGCCGATGGCCGCATTTTCAGCGGAGAGCAGGCCCTTCACTTGGGTGTGGTGGATCGCTTGGGCACAGAGGAAGATGCCCGCCTTTGGGCGGCAGAGCTGGCCGGTTTGCCGACGGATGCGAAGTTCTACGACCTGCTCCCCCGGCGCAGAGGTTGGTCTCGGTTTTTGCCGGCAGCAGAAGCCTTGGCCCGTCTGCAGTTTGAAGTGAGCACCTCGGGCTTGCCCCTGTGGCTTTACCAAAAAAACTGGGTCTAAAGCCCCGCCCTAGGGCCTACGGCCCGCTGACGCGACTAGGGCGGCTTTGTGCTGTGCTACCCGCAGCGGCAGGGTAGTCAACCGCTTTAAAAACCCAACAGTCTCACGACTGGATACAGCCTCAATAGGCTTTGTAGTTGTTCTTTGCAACGGTACCTTTGGGCAAAAGGGAACCGCCCTGGATGCCAGCACGCGCGTAGCGCTTGGGGAAACGCCTGGGGAGACGAGCACCGCTGCCGTAGAGGGGCAACCCGATACGGTAAGTGCTGTCGCAGAACCAGGAACCAGAATCTCCTGCCTTTGGGCAGGGGAGTATGTCAAGGATGTCAAAAATCGTTTTCAGTCCGCCTGCTCGAATTGTCATGTGGGCGGTGCCACCTTGTCGGCTCCCAACATTTCCCTCTCTTTGAAGGACTTGCGCGGTTCTACTCCACCCCGAGATACCCTTCAAGCCTTGATGAAGTACCAGCGGGATCCCCGTAGCTACGATGGCTCGGATTCTATCTATGAATGACGTCCTGTGCCCCCTTCCTGGATGGACAACGAAGCCCTAAGAAATCTGGCTGCCTTTATTCGTTGAAGACCTTTCCGTATAGTCCAGCCATCCGGTGAATAAACTCCAACTGGCATCGCGAATGGCCTTGGCCAAGTGGTGGTTCCTCACCAAGTTGCGCACCGGCAAGTCCTCATACGCCACAATGTCGTGAGACAAAGCGCTCCGCGTCGCCGTAGGCGAGTACCACGCACCGGGTCACCTTGATGACACAGTCTCTGCGCTGGCGCTGGACTTTGAGATGCACCTTGCCCAGTCGCTTCCTCTGCTTTGGGTAGTTCTTAGATTGGGGTTTGATCCCCTTCCTATACTTCCGACTTAACCTCCGCTGGTGTCGCTTCAACCTCCTCTTGGCACGACGCAAGAATTTGGGGCACTCTACCTTGTTAGTGCATCAAGCCCACATCCAGCCCCGCCACCTGGCCGGTGGACTCCACCTGCTCCTGACGCTCCACGTCCAGGCAGAACTGGGCGTAGTAGCCATCGGCTCTCCGCACCACCCGCACCGGTTGATTTTCAGGGTGAGGATGTCCTGCCGCACCTCGCCGTTGCAATACAGAGCAAAGGTGCCTGCTTGGAAGCCATCTGTGAAGGTGAGGGACATCCTATCTGCTGCCAGCTTCCAGCCGGAGACTTTGTACTCCACAGAGCGACAGTGTTTCTGGAACTGGGGACAGCCTTTTTGGGCTTCCTGGTTCTGGCAGCGGCGGTAGAAGGTGGAGATGGCAGACCAAGCTCGCTCCGCGCTGGCTTGTCGGGCAGAGGAGTTAAGCTTCTGGGCGAAGGGGAACTCTCTGGCCAAGTTCTTGCAGAGGGCATAGAGGGCAGCTCTGCCAACCCCCTGGTTATCCATCCAGTGGCGCAGGCATTTGTTGCGGATAAACTGGGCAGTGCGGATGGCCTCGTCCAAGGCTTGGTACTGCTGGGCTGTGCCGTTGAGGAGCTTGGCTTCTGGAACGCGCATGGGCACACTTTAGCGCAGGTCTAACGAGATAAAAGTCGTCCTAGAAGGGCAGGGCTTTAAACCCAGTTTTTTGGTAATCGGTGGATGCCGATCTGTAATCCAACGGCTGCTCGAACTCCCTCAGGGCTTCATTCAAGATGGATCCGACTGCCCCACTGGCCGATACGATCGCTGCTATTGCCACTGCGGTAGTGCCTGAACAGGGCAGTGTGGGGATTGTGCGCCTTTCCGGGTCACGATCCCTTTCCATTGTCCAAGCCATCTTCACCCCTGCCCGCCGCAACGCAGTCTGGGAGAGCCATCGGCTCCTCTACGGCTGGATCCACGATGAGAAAGGCCAAATTCTAGACGAAGCGCTGGCCGTTTGGATGCAAGCCCCCCGCTCCTACACCCGCGAAGATGTGGCAGAGCTGCATTGCCACGGTGGCATCATGGTGGTTCAGGCCACGTTGCAACAATGCCTGCGGCAGGGGGCGCGGTTGGCCCAGCCGGGGGAGTTTAGCCTGCGCGCTTTTCTGAATGGCCGCATTGACCTCACCCAGGCCGAGAGTGTGGCCGATCTGGTGGCGGCCCGCTCCCCTCAGGCAGCCCGGATGGCCTTGGCGGGCTTACAGGGCAAGCTAGGGGGATCCATTCGCGCCCTGCGCCAGGAGCTGCTGGGTTTATTGGCAGAAATTGAGGCTCGCATCGACTTTGAAGAGGATCTGCCCCCCTTGGACGTTGCCGCTTGGCAGGCCCGGCTCCAAGCTATTCAAGCCCAGATGCAAGCCCTGCTGGCCACGGCAGAACGGGGACAACTGCTGCGCACCGGGGTGAAGGTGGCCATTGTCGGGAGGCCCAATGTGGGCAAGTCCAGCCTGCTCAATGCTTGGTCAGGACAGGATCGGGCCATCGTCACCGATCTGCCCGGCACCACCCGCGACGTGGTGGAATCCCACCTGGTGGTAAAAGGGATCCCCGTTCAACTGCTGGACACTGCCGGCATCCGCGCCACCGAAGATCCGGTGGAACGGCTGGGGGTGGAGCGCTCCCAACGCCTAGCCCAGGCTGCCGATGTGCTGGTACTGGTCATCGACGCCCAAGCGGGCTGGACGGCTGCCGACGCCGCCATCTACGAGTCGATCCGCCATCGCCCCCTCATCCTGGTGATCAACAAAACCGACCTCGCCCCGCCAGAGGGGATCCCTCTCCCCCCCGAGATTGCCCACCGCGTCCCCGCCGTTGCCGCCCAAGGGAAAGGGATCCCGGAGCTGGAAGAAGCCCTGGAGCAGCTTGTCACCCAGGGACGTCCCCAGCCCAATCTGGAGATAAGCCTGAACCAGCGGCAGGCCGCTGCCCTCCGACAAGCCCAAGCCAGCCTGGAACAGGTGGGGCAGGCCATCCAAGCTCAGCTCCCCCTGGACTTTTGGAGCATCGACCTACGGGGCGCCCTACATGCCCTTGGCCAGATCACCGGCGAGGAGATCTCGGAATCGGTGCTGGATCAGATCTTCAGCCGCTTCTGCATCGGTAAGTAGCCCCCTAACTCATACTCATTTTGAGTTTGTGTTACTATGGGCTCAGTTGGGAAGCCGAAGCGGATCCCCGATAATGGAAACACAGTTAGGAGGTTGGCCATGGTTACCGCCGAGAAAACCCGTCTCTACCCCACCCAGATCGATTTGCCAGCAGAGGCTCGCGCGCAACTGGTGGAGCTGCTCAACCAGTCCTTGGCAGACACGTTGGATCTGAAGACGCAGGTGAAACAGGCCCACTGGAACGTTAAAGGCATGCACTTCATCGCCTTGCACGAGATGTTCGACACTTTTGCCAGCACCCTGGAAAACTACGTGGACATGCTGGCGGAACGGGTTACGGCGCTGGGGGGCATTGCCCGCGGCACCGCTCGCATCGTTGCCCAAACCTCCACCTTGCCGGAGTACGATCTGGCCGCTGAAGAGGGTCGGGATCACCTGCAGGCTTTGGCAGCCCGTTACGCTCAATATGCAGCTTCCGTCCGCCGCAACATTGACCGCACCACCGAACTGGGGGATGCCGACACAGCAGACCTGTTCACCGAGATCTCGCGCCAGATTGACAAAGATCTTTGGTTTATCGAGGCTCACCTGCAGGCGTGACGCCAGCGAGGCCAGTCACAGGCAAGTGGATCAAGCAAAATGGGCGTTAACGTTCCCCTCCTGTATTTGGTGGCTCTGGCCAGTATCCTCGGCGTGGCGGGCTTCTTTGTCCTGCGGGAGGTGCTGCGGGTACGGGCCCAGGAAAAGGTCATCCGTGAGCTGCAGCCCCGCCTGAGCAAAGGCAAGGGATCCCCGCAGGAGCACTACGAGTTGGGCAGCGTCTATTTGCAAAAAGGCCTCTACGACCAGGCGGTTGCCCAGCTCAAAAAAGCCCTAGAAGTGGCTGGGGAGAACATTCCCCCCGTCTGCAACGCCCTCGGTTTTGCCTACTTCAGCCAGGGGCAGTACGACTTGGCCATCCGCTACTACAAGGATGCCGTGGCTGCGGATCCCGGTTATGTAACTGCTTGGAACAATCTGGCCCATGCCTATGAGAAGAAAAATCTCTATGGCCCAAGCCTGGAAGCTTACGAAACTGCCCTGAAGTTGGATCCCCGAAATGCCATTGCTAAGCGGCGCTCGGAGTCTCTGCGCAAACGGTTGCAGCCCAGCCCTTGAGGATCCCATCTGCAATTCCATCCGCAGAAATCCTCTTGACCGCGGCACAGTTGTCCATAGGAGTTGGCGCTAAAGACTCCATCCTGCCTCTATAGGCACCTCCTTATCCTCTCAAAAGAAGATTGAAATATTGAAATCTTGAGCGTAAATGTAAGATCCGGTATCGTGTTGCCTGGGCTGGTATTATGTCTTAAATAAAACGAGAGGCCATTTCATGGATTCGCAATCGGTAGCACCTGTGGTTTTGGTGATCCTGGATGGCTGGGGTTATCGGGATGCTCTCGATGGCAACGCGGTGCTGGCTGCGGAAACCCCTGTCCTGGATAGCCTTTGGGCTGCCTATCCCCACACCCTGCTGCAAGCTTCGGGTCGGGCCGTGGGCCTGCCGGCAGGACAGATGGGCAACTCTGAAGTCGGGCACCTGACCTTGGGGGCAGGGCGGGTGGTGCCGCAGGAATTGGTGCGCATCAGCGACGCGATAGAGACAGGATCCCTTTTCCAGGATCCCTTGTTGATGCAAGTTTGTCGCCAGCTCAGAGAGCGAGGGGGCCGTTTTCACTTCGTTGGCCTTTGCTCCGAGGGGGGGGTTCACTCCCACATCGACCATCTCTATGGGTTGCTCAAGCTGGCGGCCCAGGCTGAGATTCCGGCCTATGTCCACGCCATCACCGATGGCCGCGACACCTTGCCCCGCGATGGTGCCAGGGTTCTGGCCGCCCTGGAAAAAGAGCTGCAATGGCTGGGCAATGGCGTCATCGCCACCCTGAGCGGACGCTACTACGCCATGGATCGGGATCGCCGTTGGGAGCGCACCCAAAAGGCCTACGAGATCATGACCCAAGACGGCCCTGGCCGTGGACAAAGCGCCGCGGAGGTGATGGAAGCTTTCTATGCCCAGGATCTCACAGACGAGTTCATCCCGCCCACCCGCCTGGCTCCGGGGGCTGTGCAGCCGGGAGATGCGGTGCTTTTCTTCAACTTCCGCCCAGATCGCGCCCGCCAACTTACCCAAGCCTTTGTCTGCCCAGACTTTTCGGGTTTTCAGCGCCCCTTGCTGCCGGATCTCACCTTCATCACCATGACTCAGTACGAGGCGGATCTGCCGGTGCAGGTGCTGTTCAAGCCCCAGAACCTGAATCACCTGCTGGGCCAAGTGGTGAGCGAGGCCGGCCTCAAGCAATTGCGCATTGCTGAGACGGAAAAATACGCCCATGTCACCTACTTCTTCAACGGCGGCATTGAGCAGCCCTTCCCCGGTGAGGATCGCATCCTGGTGCAAAGCCCGCTGGTGACCACCTACGACCAGGTGCCAGAGATGTCGGCAGTGGAAGTGACCGACAAAGCGATAGAGGCCATCGCCCGCCGCGAATACAGCCTGGTGGTGCTCAACTATGCCAATCCCGACATGGTGGGCCACACCGGCAACTACGAAGCCACCATCCGCGCTTTGGAGACGGTAGATCGCTGTTTGGGCAGGTTGCTGGCGGCAGTGGTGGATGCAGGAGGCACCACTTTGATCCTGGCGGATCACGGCAATGCCGAGCTGATGTGGGATGAGAACGGCAACCCCTGGACGGCCCACACCACCAACCCCGTTCCCTGCATTTTGGTGGAGGGGGAAAGGCGTAAAATCCCCGGCTGTGGCGGCGATGTCAAGTTCCGCTCCGACGGCACTTTGGCCGACGTGGCCCCCACCCTCCTGGAGATCTTGGGCCTGCCTCAACCTCCCGAAATGACAGGACGCTCGCTTTTGCAGCCGGCAGAATATACCATTCTCCAGCGGCAACCCAGTCCTGTGGGGCGGTAGGTGCCAGGGATCCCTTACTCCGCCACCGGGATCCCTTCTTGAGCCAGCCATGCCGTCAGCTCTCCCCAGGTGCGATAGACGGCCAGAACCCGTGAGCGCTCGGGGTGATAGGGGGCAGCCAAGCGCTCCAACTGCAGGAAGCGAGCCTGAGGGAGGATCACCGCCGCCTCGGGGTCGCTGGGGGTAGCTCGCCTCAAAGAGCTGCTGTAGCCTCGGTAGATAAGAACCAAGTCCATTTCTCCCTCGCTTTCCACCTCAACCCGGAGCACCTCCTGCGGGTGGTCTTGGCTGTAGCGCTCCAAGGCCAAGGGCCAAGGCAGGGCCTTCATGCTTCTTGTTCCCCCTTATCAGTTCCAGGCCGCAGCCGCCAGACGAAATAGACGCTGTAAAGCAAGTAGGCCACCAGCCCCCAGGCCCCCACGCTCCCCAGCAGCTCCGGCGATACATTGGGATGGAAGATCTCCCGAAACCCCAGCGGTGGCCCAAACCAAGCCCGGCACTCCTCTGGCAGAGAAGTGCGGAAAGCACAGGGCACAAAGGCCCCCGAAAAGAGGATCCCGGCCCCCATATAACCAGTCAGGCCCCACCGCCAGAGCAAAAAGGCTCGCGCCGCCCAGGTTCTCGACTGCTCGAGAGCAGCACTCCAGTCCCGCCAAAACCAAAGACAAACCAAGATCAACAGCCGCGCCATTGCTCCACTGAGAAAGCTGACGGGCAGGCCCCCAATCATCAGGTACACCGTCACCGCCAAGAGGCTCGATACCCGCCAATAAACGATCAATAGCTGAATCAAGGGCCGCAACCCCACCGCAAAAGCCCAAATCAGCAGCAGCAATGGCATCACCACCGTCAGCGCCACTGCCAAGCGGTAGTCCAGCCAGATTGCATCCACCAGCCAACTCTGGGGAGTCATCCTCACCCTCTGCCACTCCTGCCCCTTAGTATATGAAACCTGGGGGATCCAGGACGGGACACAGAGAGTTACGGAATGTTAACGCCTGCTGACCATCCCCAGCAAAACTTTACACCAGACAGCTTTCAGAAAGTTTTCCATTTTGCCGCTACCGATCCCCGAAAGTGGTAGATTCTTAGCTAGCTCCTCAGAGGAGTATCCCTGTCGTTCGGAAGGCCAGCTGCCTGTCTGAGCGACCAGCGGAGTCTCCTTCAGACCTTGGCCCAACTTAATCTCATTAAGTATTGTTACTTAATCGTGTTATCTTGGGTTAAGGTCAAACCTTGAGAGGCATGACCTCGAAACCATGGCCCGTTCTTCCAGACTCCTCTCTCACAGTTCTACCCGTTGGAAGGCGACCCAGTGGAAGCCCAGACCACTGCCTCCCTTGGAGAATGCACCTCCTTCTCCGAAGCGGGAGGAAGAGACAGGGGATCCAGTTGCGTCAGAGCCACCCCTTGCCCTGGGGAAGCCCGATTTGGCGAGGAAGGTGAAGGGTGGAGCTAGGGGGGCAGCAGTTGCTGGCAGCGGGAGCTATGAAGCGCTGCAGCTGTGGCTGGTGCTGGTTACCTTGGGGGTAAGTCTGGCCATTGCCGTGGGAGTGGCCCTGGTTTACTCTCTGGGGGTAGCTGCCAACTACTTGCTGGGGGCGGTTGTTGGCGTGGTTTATCTGCGCATGCTGGGCCGCGGCGTAGCGGAGCTGGGCAAAAGCCGCAACCGTTTGGGGGTGACGCGTTTGGCTCTGTTTGTCGGGCTGATCGTTTTAGCCACTCAGGTGAAGTCTTTACAGATATTGCCCATTTTCCTGGGGTTCATGACCTACAAGGTCACCCTGCTCATTCATCTTGTCCAGACCTTGACCCGTTCATCTTCTTCTGTGTGATGCCCATGAACCTGTCCTTCTCCTCTCCTCCTCTTTTGGCAGAACTCGAGGTCGGCCATCACCTTTACTGGCACCTGGGCAAATTCACGGTTCACGGGCAGGTTTTGATCGCCAGCTGGATCGCCATTGCCCTGATCTTGACGGTGGTCATTTTGGGCACCCGTCAACTGCAGCGGGAGCCGGCTGGCCTGCAAAACTTTGTCGAGTATGCCCTGGAATTTGTGCAAAGCATTGCCCGAGCCCAGATTGGCGAGAAAAACTTCCGGCCCTGGGTACCCTATGTCGGCACCTTGTTCCTGTTTATCTTTGTCTCCAACTGGATGGGCAACCTCTTCCCGTGGAAGCTGATTCCTCTGCCGGAAGGGGAGCTGGCCTCTCCCACCAACGACATCAACACCACTGCTGGCTTGGCGCTGCTTACCAGCATCATGTATTTCGTAGCCGGCATCAGCAAGCGGGGGCTGTCTTACTTCAAAAAATACATTGAGCCTACCCCGATTCTGCTGCCCATCAATGTTTTGGAAGATTTCACCAAGCCCCTCTCCCTGAGTTTCCGTCTGTTCGGCAACATCCTGGCCGAAGAGCTGGTGATAGCGGTGTTGGTGTTGCTGGTGCCTCTGTTTATCCCAGTGCCGGTGATGATTTTGTTTCTGTTTACGGGGGCAATTCAGGCTTTGATCTTCTCAACCCTCTCGGCAGCTTACATTGGAGAGGCGCTGGAAGGTCATGGAGGAGGGGATCACCACGATTGATCCCGCTGGTCGGTCGATCCATCTTGAACCTTTTCGGGAGGATCATCTCAAATGGGTCAGCGCAAGGGATCCCTTCTTTTGGTAAGGTTTGTTGGGGCTGACAGATTGGTTCTGAAAGCCGCCGACAAGGGAGTGATTTGAGGCTGTAGTGTATCAGACCCGATCACCTCTGAAGCTCAAGAGACGTTGTTGTTGTGTCAATCACCAAGGAGCATCTCACTATGGATCCGTTAACCTCTGCTGCTTCTGTTCTGGCTGCTGCTCTGGCCATTGGTCTGGGATCCCTGGGTCCTGGGATCGGACAGGGGAACGCCGCTGCTGCTGCGATGGAAGGGGTGGCCCGCCAACCGGAGGCGGAAGACAAGATCCGCGGCAACCTGCTGGTTAGCCTGGCCTTCATGGAAGCTCTGACCATCTACGGCTTGGTGGTGGCTTTGGTGCTCTTGTTTGCCAACCCCTTCGCCTAGTGTCCTACGGGGGCGGGCCGCAGCGATGGCCGAGGTGAGCCATATCCGCCCCCCAACCCGGCCTGACGGTAGACCTAAGTTTCTGTTGGGGTCATAACACCCATGCTCTTCCAAACTCTATTGGCTGTTGAAGCGGCTGAAAAAGGTGGTCTTTTCGATCTGGATGCCACCCTGCCCCTGATTGCCATTCAGTTTTTGCTGTTGGTGGCAGTGCTCAACTCCCTCTTCTATGAGCCGGTTACGCGGGCTATCGACAGCCGCAGCGACTACATCCGCACCACTCAAGCGGAAGCCCAAGAGCGGTTGGACAAGGCGGTGTCGTTGACCCGACAGTATGAGTCTGAGATCAGCCAGGCCCGCTTGCAAGCCCAGCAGGTGATTGCTGAGGCAGAGGCTGCAGCTGCTCGCATTCGTTCCGAGAAACTGGCTGCTGTGCAGGCAGAGATCCAGCAGAAGCTGGAGGCGGCGCGGCTACAGGTCGAGCAAGAGAAGCAGGCAGCCCTCGAACAGCTGCAGCAGCAGGTGGATGCCATTGCCGCCCAGATTACCCAGAAACTGTTGGGCAGTGCTCGTTAGATCGCTGGTTGGAAGTACTTTTGGAGGAGCTTGCGATGCCTGTGTGGAGTTGGGTGGCCGGTTGGATCTTGGCTGTGGCCGAGACCACGGAGCTACTCCCAGAAGCCAAGGCAGGAGAGGGGGATCTCTTGGCCAAGATTCTCGAGAGCAACCTGATCAACATCGCGATCATTCTCACCTTGCTGTTTATCTTGGGTCGCAAAGTGGTGGGAGAAGCCCTGGCCAAGCGGCGGGAGGGGATCCTAGAAGAACTGCGGCAGGCGGAGCAGCGCAAACAGGAAGCCATCGAGAAGCTGGCGGATCAGCAGCAAAAGCTGGCCCAGGCTCAGCAGGAGGCTGAACGTATCCGCAAGCAGGCGGAAGCCAACGCCGAAGCCCGTCGGCAAGAGTTGTTGGAGCAGGCGGAGCGGGAAGTTGAGCGGCTGCGGGCCAATGCCGAGAAAGAGTTGTCTAGCGAGCAGGAGCGGGTTTTTCAGGAGTTGCGTCGGCAGATCGTTCGCCAAGCCTTGAGCAAGGTGGAGCAGGAGCTGCCGCAGCACCTCAACGAAGAGACCCACCGCAGCCTGATCGAGAAAGGGATCCAAATGATTGCCCGCTAACTCTCAAGGAGGAGAAAGGTATGATCAGCAGCACAATGGCTGAGAAGGTGGTGGATCCCTATGCCGAGGCTCTCATTGCTCTTGGGTCAGGCCAGGGATTGCTGGACACTTTTGCCGCCGATATGCGCTTTATTGCCGAGGTTTTGCGGGCTACGCCGGAGCTGGGCCAGTTTCTCGCCAACCCGGTGATCAAGGCCGAGGCCAAAAAGAACCTGCTGCAGCAAGTATTTGCCGATCAGATCCACCCTCTGCTGCTGAATGCGCTGAAGTTGTTGACCGACCGCCGCCGTATCATGTTTCTCGGGGCCGTCTGCCAGCGCTTTTTGGATCTGCAACGGAAGCTCCAGAACATTGTCCTGGCCGAAGTGACGACGGCGATACCCTTGACGGAAGCTCAGCAGCAGTCAATTCGCGAGCGGGTGATGGACTTCACCCAGGCCAGCGGTGTGGAGTTGCAAGCCACTCAGGATCCGGAGCTGCTGGGAGGGGTGGTCATCAAGATTGGATCCCAGGTGATCGACCTCAGCTTGCGTGGACAGTTGCGCCGGCTTGCCTTGCAGTTGGCCTAAGTTGGTTTTTGAGGATCCCTTCCCATTACTTGAGAGGACTGCTATGCCTACCATTCGCCCAGACGAGATTAGCACCATCATCAAACAGCAGATTGAGCAGTACAACCAGGAGATGCAGGTCTCCAATGTGGGGACAGTTCTGCAGGTGGGGGATGGCATTGCCCGCATCTACGGTTTGGATAAGGTGATGGCCAGCGAGCTGCTGGAATTTGAGGATGGCACCACCGGTATTGCCCTCAACCTGGAAGAAGACAACATCGGTGCCGTGCTGATCGGCTCCGGGCGGAATATCCAAGAGGGATCCACCGTCAAATCTACGGGCAAGATTGCCAGCATCCCGGTGGGGGAAGCCCTCTTGGGCCGCGTGGTGGATCCCCTGTGCAACCCCCTCGACGGCAAAGGCCCGATCCAGTGTACGGAGTCTCGCCTGATCGAATCTCCGGCACCTGGCATTGTCGATCGCCGCTCTGTGTACGAGCCCCTGCAAACCGGCATTACCGCCATCGATGCCCTGATCCCCATCGGGCGGGGGCAGCGGGAACTGATCATCGGCGACCGCCAAACCGGCAAGACCACCGTTGCTGTGGACACAATCCTGAACCAAAAAGGGCAGGATGTGATCTGCATTTACGTGGCCATTGGTCAGAAGCAGAGCACCATCGCCCAGGTGGTGGGCATCCTGACCGAGCGAGGGGCTATGGACTACAGCATTGTGGTGGCTGCCGGCGCCGATAGCCCGGCCCCGTTGCAGTGGCTGGCCCCCTACTGTGGCGCCACCATTGCTGAATACTTCATGTACCAGGGCAAACACACCCTGGTGGTCTATGACGATCTCTCCAAGCAGGCGGTGGCCTATCGGCAAATGTCGCTGCTGCTGCGCCGTCCACCCGGTCGGGAAGCTTATCCTGGGGATGTGTTCTACCTGCACTCGCGGCTATTGGAGCGAGCCGCCAAGCTGAGCAGCCAACTGGGAGAGGGATCCATGACGGCACTGCCGATCGTGGAAACCCAGGCCAATGACGTGTCGGCCTACATTCCCACCAATGTTATCTCCATCACCGATGGGCAGATCTTCTTGGAATCGGATCTGTTCAACGCTGGCATCCGCCCGGCCATCAACGTCGGGATTTCCGTCAGCCGCGTCGGCTCGGCAGCTCAGACCAAGGCGATGAAAAAGGTGGCTGGCTCCATCAAGGTGGAACTGGCGCAATACCGCGATCTGGAGGCCTTTGCCCAATTTGCCTCTGACCTGGATGAGGCTACCCAAAAGCAACTGGCCCGCGGCCAACGGCTGCAGGAGTTGCTGAAACAGCCGCAATACTCTCCCCTGTCTCTGGATCAGCAGGTGGCCATTATCTATGCGGGAACACGAGGCTATTTGGATGACATTCCGGTGGAGAAGGTCTCCAGCTTCAAGCAGGGCCTTTTGGCTTACCTGGGCACCACCCATCCCAAGTACGGCGAGATCGTCCTCTCCACCAAGCAGCTCACCGACGAGGCAGAAGAAATCCTGAAAACGGCCATCACAGAGTTTAAGCAGAGCTTCGTGGCCAAGGCAGCCTAGCCTGACGCGGATCTCTCCTGGCCCGGATCCCTGTCGACCACCAAAATAGAGGGAGTAGGTTATGGCAAACCTCAAGCGCATCCGCGATCGCATCAAGGCGGTGAAAAACACCCGCAAAATCACCGAGGCCATGCGGCTGGTGGCAGCAGCCCGAGTGCGCCGCGCCCAAGAGCAAGTGATGGCCACCCGTCCCTTTGCCGACCGACTGGCCCAGGTTTTCTATCGGCTGCAAACTCGGCTGCGGCTGGAAGATGTCAACTTGCCTCTGCTGAAGCAGCGCCCCATTCAGACGGTAGGGCTGTTGGTGGTGGCCGGGGATCGGGGCCTGTGCGGAGCCTACAACGCCAATGTGATCAAGCGCACCGAAGAGCGCGTCCGCGAACTGCAGGAGACGGGACAGCAGGTGCAGCTTTACCTGGTGGGCCGCAAGGCGGTGCAGTATTTTCAGCGGCGCTCCGCTCCCATCGCCAAGACCTACGTGAATTTGTCGCAGATCCCCACGGCGGCTGAGGCTGCCCAGATTGGGGATCAGCTCCTCTCGGCCTTCTTGTCGGAGAAGGTGGACAAGGTAGAGCTGCTCTATACCCGCTTTGTCTCTTTGATC
Organism: Synechococcus sp. R55.2; assembly: GCF_047462075.1. Taxonomy (NCBI): domain Bacteria; kingdom Bacillati; phylum Cyanobacteriota; class Cyanophyceae; order Synechococcales; family Synechococcaceae; genus Synechococcus; species Synechococcus sp. R55.2. The sequence continues at coordinate 1,636 of NZ_JANSIH010000334.1, read as the reverse complement.
AGCTCCCGTCCGGTGGTGCAATCCCTGTTGCCCCTCGATCCGTCGCGGTTGGCCACTCAAGACGATGAAATTTTTCGTCTTTTGGTGCGGGGCGGAGAGTTTACTGTCGAGCGCAGCAAAGTCATCGCAGCGGTCTCGGCCCCACCTCAGGACATGATCTTTGAGCAGGATCCCGTGCAGATTTTGGATGCACTGCTGCCGCTGTACCTGAACAACCAGTTGCTACGGGCCTTGCAGGAGGCGGCGGCCAGCGAATTGGCAGCTCGCATGACGGCCATGAACAACGCCAGCGACAATGCCAGCGAGCTTATCCGCACGCTGGGTCTTGCCTACAACAAAGCTCGCCAGGCGGCCATTACTCAGGAGATCCTGGAGGTGGTGGCCGGAGCAGAAGCCCTGTAGACTTCTCAGAGGGGATCCCCTGAGGAGCCGAGGTTGCGTTGTCGCGCCATCTGGGAGTTGAGCAGAATCACCGGCAAGATCCCCACCAAGACAATGGCCAAGGCCGGTGCCCCTGCTTCCGCCAGACGCTCATCGGCTGCCAAACGGTAGGTCTGCACCGCCAAGGTGTCGAAGTTGAAGGGCCGCAGCACCATCGTGGCCGGCAGCTCCTTCATCACATCCACAAATACCAGCAGCATGGCCCCCAAGATGCCACCGCTCATCAAGGGCAAATGCACCCGCCAGAGGGTACCCAGGGATCCCTGCCCCAGGCTGCGGGCTGCCTCATCCAAACTGGGGGGAATGCGCAGCAGCGTGGCCTCAACGGTGGCCAAAGAAACGGCCAAAAACCGCACCAGATAGCCGAACACCAAAGCCGTGAGGGTACCGCCGATCACCAGGCCGGGTGGCTGTTGCAGCACCACCTGCCGCAGGTAGCTCAGCAGTTGATCCAACCACCCTAGGGGAATCAGAACCCCCACCGCGATCACCACTCCCGGCAGCGCGTAGCCCAGAGAAGACAACTGCACCGCCAGCCGCAGGCCCCACGGGGATCCCCCCTGCAGCCGCAGCCCGTACAGCACCACCACCGACACGGAAACGGCAATGACAGCCGTGATGGTCGATAGCAGAAAGCTGTTCTGGGCGTAGCTCCAAAAGCGGCGACCCAACTCCCCCTGCCGCAGGGTCATGTGGAGCAGGATCAAGGCCGGCACGACGAAGCCCAGCCCAATCGGGATCCCACAGGCTAGCCAAGCCCCCACCGCCCGGATCCCTTGTAGGCGGTAACGGGTTGAGGTGGGTTTGAACCCTTGGCGATAGTAGCGCGCCCGTCGGCGGGAGAATTGCTCCACCGCCATCAGCAGCAGCACCAGCAGCAACAGCAGAGCGGAAAGCTGAGCCGCCGCCACCGGATTGCCCAGAGCCGTCCAAGTGCGGTAGATGCCTGTGGTGAAGGTGTCTACCCCGAAATAGCTGACGGTGCCGAAATCGTTGAGGGTCTCCATCAAGGCCAGCAGACAGCCGGCCACGATCCCCGGTCGGGCCAGCGGCAAAGCCACCTTGAAAAAGCTGGCCCAAGGCCCGTAGCCCAAGGAGCGGCTTACCTCTAAGCAGGCCACCGATTGCTCCTGAAAGGCCAGCCGGGCCGAGAGGTAAACATAGGGATAGAGGGTGAGGATCAGCAGCAGGATCG
>NZ_JANSIH010000333.1:0-563 GCF_047462075.1 Synechococcus sp. R55.2 | reverse complement strand
TGCCCACGGGATCCCTCCCTGAGCCTGCCAAGTGCGCATCGGGGCCCGATCCAGCTCCACCCCGCCGTAGCCAGGGATCCGCCGTCGGAAGGCTTGCCAGGGACTGAGCACATAGCCCAGCAATGGGATCCCGAGCAGGTAGGCCACCAAAAGGTGCCCTGCTTCATGGCGGATAACCCGCTGCCGATAGGCTGGCGAAGCCCAATCCAGCAGCCCGCCCAGCAACCCTGAAATCCGCCCCCCGAAGGCCACTTGCTCGACGATGACCAGCCCCACCAGTCCTACTAGGGGCATGGCAGCCCGCGGCCCCAGCACCGCCGACAAGACCAAAGCTGCCACCACCCCGGCAGCGCGAGTGACTCCAGCTTCTGACATCGGTTAGCTGCCCCCTTAACCAACAAGCTGAGGGGAAGATCCCACACGGCTTACGCGCCAAAACCCAACAGGGAAGGCGACCTCTCACAGCCCAACGATCTGGGTGTTTTCAAAGGTAGCCAGAATTTCATCCAGATCTTTGTTCTGCACTCAGTAGGTAGCAGTGGCATCGCTGCCAAACTGGATCT
>NZ_JANSIH010000332.1:0-3645 GCF_047462075.1 Synechococcus sp. R55.2 | reverse complement strand
TTGGTCGCGTCTTCGCGTCAGCGTTGCGGAGCAATAGCGTTGCGGAGCAATAATGCAGGGGGTTAGAAGGTTTTTCAAGGACTCCGTCCCGCTGGCGCGATCAGTAGCCCAGGCGTCTCATCTTAACCTGAACAACCATACGATTTATCCAAGAAATTGCAAACACTGCTGCAAAGCCCGCTGCACCGAGCCTAGGTAGCCCTCTCCAAACAGGTTGAGATGGTTGAGCCAGTGGTAGAGCTGGTAGAGGGGCTTGCGGTGAGGATATCCCTTATCCAAAGGATAGGTCTGCTGATAAGCCCGATAGAACTCCGGCGGAAAGCCGCCAAACAGTTCTGTCATCGCCAGATCCGTCTCTCGATCCCCGTAGTAGGTGGCCGGATCGAAAATCACCGGGGATCCATCGGCCAAGGCCCCGTAGTTGCCGCCCCACAGATCTCCATGCAACAGAGCGGGTTCTGGCCTGTAGTCCTGAAAAAAGGCTTCCAGCTCCGCCATTACCCGTTCGGCTTGGGCCACCCACGTGCCGCGATACCCCTGTTGGCAAGCCAATTTCACCTGGTAGAGCAGCCGCTGTTCCCGATAAAAATCCGGCCAATTCTGCCGCCAACTGTTGATCTGAGGCGTAGAGCCGATGGTGTTGTCGCGCTCCCAACCGTAGCTGCCGTTGGGGGATAGGGTGCGGTGCAACTGGGCCAACTGGGATCCCAACAAACCCGCAGTGTGCGGACGGGGCGAGGTTAGCTCCAGGTATTCCAGCACCAAGTAGGCCTGCTCTCCTACGGATCCCCAGACAATGGGCTGAGGTACGCGAATGGCCTGGGCAGCCGCTAGGGTTTGCAAGCCCGCAGCTTCCGCTGCAAACATCTCCAGCGCTCTTTCTCCCCCACGGGCCAATTTGACAAAGTAGTCTCTTGCCCCTTCTGCAAGAGGGTTTTGGGAAGCGCAAGAAAACCGATAGGTGGCGTTGATGCTGCCCCCGCCCACAGAACGATACTGCAGGGGCCGTAAGGGATCCCCTGTCGCTTCCGCAAGGTGCTGGGCGATAGTTTGCCAAAGAGTTTGCATCAGCAGCCAAAGTCAATTGTCGGAGAAAAACAGGTACTTAATCAGACATCAGACCTGTAAGCACACCACCCACTAGGGTAATAATTGCCCCTCGGCTGATGAACTCCTGGTTGTCCAAGCGCTTGCCAATCCCGTCCATCTTCTCGCTCAGTTTGCCTTCCATCCCGTTGATCCTTTCGTTCAACTGGGCCTCAATGCCATCAATTTTCTCGGTGAGCTTGACCTCGACGCTGTTAATCCTTTCGTTCAACTGGGCCTCAATGCCATCGATTTTCTCGGTGAGCTTGACCTCGACGCCGTTGATCCTTTCGTTCAGCTTGGCCTCAACGCCATCGATTTTCTCGGTGAGCTTGACCTCGACGCTGTTAATCCTTTCGTTCAGCTTGACCGCCACCCCGTCAACCCGCTCTTCCAGCCGCTTGATCTCCCCTTGCAGCCTTGTTTCCACCTGGCGGATCTCGCCCCGCATTTCTGTAAATTGCAGGTCGATCTTCCGATCCAGGGCGAGGATGAGATCTCTGAGATCGGGCTGGGCAGTTTCGTTCATGGGAAAGAGAGCAGCGGGGCTTGAAGCCATTATGGCAGCAGAGCACTCTGCTTCATCGTGTCGTTTGTCTTGTCAGCCTTGCTCAAGTTCATTCCAGAATGAACGTTTGCAGGCTTGCCATGGCAGCGCCGAAATCCTCGGTCAATTGGGGTGGCCCAGCTCCTATTCCCCTTCAGTAGGTGCTGCTGCCTCAGGATCCAAAACGGCTCCTGCCCCGTAAGAGTCAATATCTATGGCCTGGGAGCCGCCCGTAGCCAACAGAGCCAGCAGGGATCCCAACTGCCACCACACCAAGCCTGCCGTGCCCAACACTAGGATCCCACCGACGCAGGCGGCCAGAGCCATAGGCAGGCCAAACACATTCAAACACGCAGCCACAAAGCCAAAGGTAAACAAGCAGCAGAGACTGTAGGTGAGGATCACCCCAGGAGTGCGATAGCGAATTTGGGCTTGGCTATCCCGGTTGAGCTGCCAAAGGGCTACCTGGTATTCCAACTTGTCCTTGAAAAGGATGCCAAAGATAACGGCAAAAAAGCTGAGCAGGGCAATGGCAGAGTAAATGGGGGGATTGGCGAAGGGATCAGAAAAGTTGCCGCCGGCGTAAAGGGATTCCATGGGGCCTACCTCGGTTCGGGATCTAAGCTCTTAGCTTAACATTTCTTAGCATTACTGCCAGTAAGCCGGGTTGCGTTAGCTCCACCAAGTCCACCCTAACCAGGTTGTCGCTCACCAAAAAACTGGGTCTGAAGCCCCGCCCTTAAAGCCTACGGCCCGCTGACGCGACAGGGCGGCTTTCATGTGTGTACAATACAACCCATGAAACAGACTCTAACACTGGTTTGTAAGCTCCAACCCACGCCCGAACAGGCGGCCAAAATACAAGCCACACTCCAGGCCTTTGCCGCCGCTTGCCACTACACCAACCAAACGGTCAAGCCAAATATCTGCAACCCTGTTGCCATTTAGGCACAGGTGTACCAAACCCTGCGCAGCGAGTTCGGACTCAGTGCCAACCTAGCCGTTAGAGTCTGTGCAAGAGTGGGAGCTAACCGCAAGACTGCCAAAACTCAAGGTCGCCCCGTCAAAACATTCAAGCCCACTTCCGCCGACTACGACGCTCGCCTCTTCTCCTATCGGGAACAGGACGAGACCGTCAGCCTGTGCTTGGTGGGGGGACGGGAGCGAATTCAGTTGCGTTTGGGCAACTATCAAAGGGGCAAGTTGCGGGGACAAAAACCGACCTCTGCCCAGCTTTGCCAACATCGAGACGGCTCGTACTATGTCCACATCCAACTGACCGAGCAGGTGCCTGAGCCGCAGCAGGCCGTTCAGGTCAAAGGACTCCGTCCCGCTGTCGCGATTGGGGTGGACTTGGGCAGGAGAGAGATTGCCAAGACCAGCACCGACAGGGGGTGGGATGGACAGCAGTTGAACCAAACCAGAGATCGGTTCAGCCGAGTGCGCAGGTCGCTGCAGAGAAAAGCCTCGAAAGGCACAAGGTCGACTCGCCGCAGGGCGAGACAAATCTTGCAACGGCTGTCGGGGCGGGAGCGGCGGTTTCAGACTTGGCTCAACCACACCATCAGTGCCTCCATTGTCCGGGAAGCGCAACAGAAGCAGGCAGTCCTTGCCCTTGAGGACTTGACGGGGATCAGAGAGCGCATCAACCGACAGCCTCGCAGCAAAGCCGAACGGCGCAGGGGGAACAGTTGGGCGTTCTACCAACTCCGTCAATTTCTGGAGTACAAGGCTGTGGGAGCAGGGGTTGCTTTGATTCTGGTTCCGCCTGCCTACACGTCGCAGACCTGCCACCGGTGTTTGCACATTCATCCTGACCCTGAACAGTCCTATCGCCGTGGGAAGCAGTTTAAGTGTGGGCATTGTGGATGGGAAGGGGATGCGGACTGGAATGGGGCGAGTATGATTGCCAGACTTGGGGCTGCTTTTGTAAACCAGCCTAGAGGTCCAGGGTTGGCTTGCCGACTCTAGGGCTACTGAAAGCTCCCGCCTTTAGGCGGGGGTAGTTTACC
>NZ_JANSIH010000331.1:0-567 GCF_047462075.1 Synechococcus sp. R55.2 | reverse complement strand
CCTCCGCTCCGGTGGGGTGGGCTCGTCGTTTTTTAAAACCCCCCCGCCCCCCCCCCCCCCCCCCCCCAACTTGGGGGGGGTTTTTGGGGGGGCGGGGCCGGCCAGAGTCGGGATGAGAGGCGGGAGCGTTCATCAGGTACAATGCATTGATCATGAGAACCGCTTACCAGTACCGCTTGCGTCCTACCACCAGCCAGATAGCTCTAATGGAGCAATGGCTGCAGCTGCTACGTAGGCAGTACAACTATCGCCTGGCAGAACGGTTCAACGGGTGGGAGCAGAATCGCTGCAACAGCCACGCTTGCCCGTTGACAGTCTGCCATCTGCCTGTGTTGAAAGACAAGCCCACCTTCGACTCCCACAAACGAGACTTGGTAAACACAAAGGCTCTCTTCCCCGAATACCAAGCGATTCATTCCCAGGTGCTCCAAGACTGTGTAGAACGAGTGCAAAGAGCGTTTGACCGATGGCTATAAGGTGACTGTAACGGAAAGCGGGCAGGCAGGCCCTGGTTTAAGTGTGGTGGGCGTTATCGCTCCTTCACCTTCCGTCTGATGAAGCAGGACT
>NZ_JANSIH010000330.1:0-20524 GCF_047462075.1 Synechococcus sp. R55.2 | reverse complement strand
TAAATATCCCCCAGGGCATTGTAGGCCGCATATTCTGCGGGGGAGAGTTCTGGTAAGAGCACCACATACTCTTCAGCGGCCAGGTCATAGGCTTGAAAGGCCCGCCGCATCCGTTGCCAAAAGCGCTCGCGGATCCCTTGGGAGAAGCGGCCTCGCAAAAATAGAAATTGACACTTCCCCACTTTCCGGGCGATGCGAGGGAACACCTCGTCGTGCTGGGGCAGGTATTTAAACAGGGATTGGGCGCAGAGATAGAGCACCCTATCGGGATCCACCCCCCAAGCTTGCCAATCCACTGGGGCCGGGAGAATATCCAGGGGAACATAGTAGGTGCCGATTCCGGGCAGGGGAAGCAGCCGTTCGCAGTAGTGGCTGGCCCCTTCTGGCGGCTCCATGAGCTCGCTGCTCAGGAAAACATCGATGGTGGGCAGCCCAGAGGTTTGTGGATGTCCCCAGGCCATGGCCTGCACGGGGGCCAAACGCAAGGCGGCCAACGGGGCGCAGACGGGATCGATCCCCACTTCGGGATACAGGATCACATCCAACTGGGCTTCTCGAATGGCCGTCTGCCATTCCTCCAAGCTGCGGGATCCGGCCACAAAGCGCTCGAAATAGGGGGGTAGGGATTGGGTGATTTCATCGTGAACGGGAGAGGTGTGGAAGCCGTAGAGAGCCACTTGGGAGCGATCCAAAGCTTCTACCCAGCCGCGAGTCAGGATCTTCCAAACGGAGTGATCCCGAAACAGGCCGGAGACAATGCCCACCCGCAGCTTGTCGGCGCGTTGCTTGAGCAGCAGAGGGGGGTGGGGGTAGCGGGCTGCCATGACCTCACAGACCAGGGATCCGTAGAGCTGCTGCAGATCGCGGTCGTTCTGGCCTTGGTAGGGCAAAAAGAAGGGTTGGACGGAGCCGATCCCGGCAGCCGCTTGCTCCAGGGTTATCGGATCCCGCGGCAGTTGTTCCCAGCGGGCCTTTACCTGTTGTAGGGCTTGGCGGTAGCGCTCCCGGGCCACGGGAACTTGGTCTGCCGAGGCGTACAGCAAGGGCAACTGGCTCACACACCACCCCAGGGCAGCGGCCAAGTCGGCAGGATCGGCCTGCCAAAGGCGGTAAAACAGCTCCGCCGCTTTTTCCTCTTGGCCACAATCCCGCAGCACAATGGCCAAGGTGTAGGCAGCATCGGCAAAGTCCGGCTGCAGCTCTAGGGCCTGTCCTAAGGGGACAAGGGCCGCCTCCAAATCTCCCTGCTGCCGCAGCACCAGCCCCAACTGGTAGAAGACTTCTGGATCCGGCCCCCCCTGCTCTAGGGCCAGTTGCAGGTGAGTTTTCGCCTCCGCCAGCCGCCCCGCCTGCTTGAGGGCAATCCCCAGGTTAAAGTGGGCATCGGGGAACCAAAGCTGTTGGACAAGGGCCTGCCGGATCAGGGCAACTGCTTCCTCTAGGGATCCCTGTTGCTGCCGACAGACCCCCAAGAGGTGCAGCGCCTCCGGGTGAGTGGGCTGGGCTTGCAGCACCTGCTGGTAAAGCGAGACGGCCTGTGGCCATTGCCCCGCTTGGTGATGGCGAACGGCCTGGGCCAACAGACGCTGCAGATGCTCTCCTTTGCCCTTTCCAGCTCTGCTTGGGCCAAAGCCTTTCCCCGGTCTAGGCATGGATGGCAGTGCGCTCCTCGCGCGGGCGGATCCTGAGCCTGTGCCCCATCAGCCGTTGGGGAAATTGAGAAAGCCCGCCAAAGCCGGGGCAATCGGCAGCAGGGTCATCACCATCAAAAAGAGGGCCAGCAAAGCCAGCGCATCCCGCTGGCCATCGGTCTCTGTGATTTCATCCTGAGGGGGACGCTCTGGCTCGCGAGCAATGAACAGGATCAGCAGCGCCCAATAGAGGGCCAAGACGTTGCTAAAGGAAGCGACCGCCAGGGCAATGAGGGTGATGAAGGTGGCGCGGGCCGCCGTCTTCCGCCCGTACACCGCCTGCACAATGCGACCTCCATCCAACTGGCCGGCAGGCAGCAGGCTCAAGGCCGTTATCGCCAGGCCGATCCAGCCCACGGCGACGAAAGGATGAATGGGGATCAGCTCCGACTGAAACTCGGATCCCAGCACCAGCCGGGCCAGAGTGCCCACTAGGATGGAGCTGCGGAATATCTCGGTAGGCACATACAGCCCTCCTGAGCCGGATAGCTTCAGGCCAGCCAAGAGCACCAGCAGCGACAGGATCCCGCTCGCCGCCGGGCCAGCAAAGGCAATGTCGAACAAAGCCTTGCGGTTGGGCACTGGCGATTGGATGCGGTTCAGGGATCCCAGCGTGCCAATGCCCAAGCTGGGGATAACAAAGGCAGGGCTGAGGCGCACCCCGTACTTGCCCGCCATCCAGCGGTGTCCGGTCTCGTGCACCAGCAAGATGGCGAAGATCCCGGCTGCCACCGGCAGGGCTTCCACCCAGCGCCCCGGCGCATCCAACAGCCGGAAGCCCAAGAGATTGGCCCCCACCTCCAACGTGGCGACGAAGCTGAAGACCAGCAACGCCCCCGCCAGGATCTGCGCCCCCACGGAAGCGCGGTAATTGACGATGGGATCCGGCAAGACCACCACCGCCGGCTTTTCCGCCGGATCCTCCACCAAAAAGAGCTGGTAGCGACTGCCCACCTGCTCTTTGAGCTTCTCCACCAGCAGGGGTACCACCACCTCCGCCTCCTGGCGCAGGTTGCCCTTAAAAATCGCCCCTTCCCCATAGGGGACGGTCTCGGTGACGAAAAAGGTATCGAGGCCGAAAATAGACTGAATGGCCTGCAGATCCTCAGCCGAGATCCGCTGCAGAACCGCAGGCGCTTCCAAAGGCGCCTCCCCTGCCGAAGGGGCTTCCCCCTGCTCTTCCAGACGAGCCAACTGCTCGCGACGGGCCTGCAGCTCCTGCTGGGCCAACTGGCGGGTCTTGCGCCCCACAGCAATGTAAAGCCCTGTAAAGACCAACAGCAACACCAGGAAGCCTGCAAAATTGAGGTAGATCCCCAGCAGCAGCAGCCCCAGGAAAACCACCCACGGCAACAAGAGCAGGGATCCCTGTAACCACACCCAAACGGCTAAGGATCCCCGCCGACGGGCTCTCCAGAAGCCCCAACCCAAAAAGGCCAGCGTTCCCAGCAAAAAGAGCGGCGTAATCTCAGCGGCAATGTTCATGGCTGACCTATGAGGCTGTACGGGTACCAAGCTGAGGGCAAGACGGCTCAGGCAGAAACAGCCGTTCCTTCAAAACGGGGCTCCGGCTGCTCCCACAGGTAGAAGCCAGCTTTCCGAGGTTTCAGGAGGAACAGCCGCAAAAACTGATAGAAGTTATCCAAGTAGAGGGGCAGCTTGCGCAAACCCTTGAAGGGGCCGGATCCCCGGGCAATCTCCCTCAGCTTGGCGTTGTTGGCCACACACTTCTGCAGCCGCCGCACAAACTCAGGGTTTTCCACATCCAACACCACCGGAAACACCTTGGCCGCCTCGCGGTTGGTCTTGTAGATCACCTCCATGTCATAAGTATGGGGATCCAAGCCGATGAGGCGGTAGAAATCCGGGCGCTCTCCCACATCGTTGAGGTACATAGTGGCGAACACCGACAGCAAGAAGAAGCGGCACCACAGCTTGGCCACCCATCCCTTGAGCAGCCTGGGCTGGCTTAGGAGCATGAGCGCGAAGAAATCGCCGTGGCGGTTCTCGTCCTGGCACCAGTTCTTGAAGAAGTTGAAGATCGGGTAAACGCGATCCTCGGGGTGGGCCTCCAGGTGGCGGTAGATGAGGATGTAGCGCCAGTAGCCAATCTTCTCCGAGAGATAGGTGGCATAGAAGATGAAACGCGGCGCGAAATAGGTGTAAGACTTGTGCTTAGTGAGAAAGCTCAGGTCGAAGGCCATGTTGAAGTCGCCCATGGCGCGGTTCAGAAAGCCGGCATGGCGGGCCTCATCGCGGCTCATCAGGGCAAAGCACTCGGCCAAAACGGGGTTGGTCTCTTTTAGCTTGCGCGACAGCTCCTTGTAGAGGAGAAAACCGGAGAACTCGGCTGTACAGGAGCGCTCCAAGAACTCCACAAACAACCGGCGCGCCTGCGGATCCAGGCGGCTTTCCCAGTCTTGGTTGAACTCCTCACCCCGGACGAAGTGATGGCGGTTGTAGTCGGCGCGAAACTCCTGCAGGATGGCCCGGAAATCGGCCTCTCGATCCCCTAAGCCCATTTTGCCGATGGCCTCGAAATCGGTGGTGTAGAAGCGCGGCGTCAGGATGGTCTCGGTGGGCACTCGCGCTTGAGTTTGAGCAGCTTGCAAACTGGGACTCATAGTGATTTAAAGCGGATGAAAAGGCCAGGTATACTCTCGCAGTTTACCAGCCTCTCTGGCCGTCGTGGGGATAAGAAGTGTTACCGGCAGGCTCTGAGAGATCCTTAAGACTCCACTGCCAGCGGCTGGGATCGCAAGGGATCCGTCAGCTCGCTGCCCTCCTCCGAAGGCGGGATCACCTGCCAAAACAGGGGCAAGCAGGATTCCCAATTTTGCAGAATGCGCTCCGCTTTGGGGGAATGGGTGCGGCGATAGTGCTCTTGGATCAGGCTCTTCAGTTGTGCCTCTGCTGCCGCCGTCTGCACCCGCTGAATGCGCACGATCTCCCCGTTGACCTTGGCGGGGAAGTTGCCCTCCTCATCCAGCACATAGGCCAGGCCGCCGGTCATCCCCGCTCCCAGGTTGCGGCCCACCCGCCCCAGCACCACCACCACCCCACCGGTCATGTACTCGCAGCAGTGGTCGCCGGATCCCTCGATCACCGCCTGCGCTCCCGAGTTGCGCACCGCAAAGCGTTCCCCCGCCTGGCCGTTGGCAAACAGGGATCCGCCCGTGGCCCCGTACAAACAGGTGTTGCCCAGGATTACATTTTCCGCCGGATCGCGGGGCGCCTCAGGGGGAGCCAGGATGACGATCTCGCCGCCGCACATGCTTTTGCCCACGTAGTCATTGGCTTCTCCTGTCAGGGTCAGGCGCATCCCCGCCAGCGTAAAAGCGCCAAAGCTCTGGCCGGCGCTGCCGACAAAGCGCAGATCCAACTGCCCCCCCTGTTGGGCAAAGCCGGTATCTCCGTACAAGCGGGCCAAGGTTCCGGCAATGCGCCCGCCTACGCAGCGGTCGGTGTTGGCGATAGGGATCTCCACCGTGGCCGTGCCGCAGGTCTCCACCGCCTTCTGCACCTCCGGCTGAGCCAGGATCTGCTCATCCAGCACCGGGCCGTTGGCGTGAACCGGCTCATGCTCCAACCAGTCGGGCAGGGTGTTGGGATCAAAACCGGGGGGAGTTCGCAGCAGACACTCCAAGTTCAAGGATTGGGTCTTCTGCAGAACCGCATCGGCGCGCGGACAGAGCAGATCCACCCGCCCGATCACCTCCTTCAGAGAGCGGTAGCCCAGTTGGGCTAAGACTTGGCGCACCTCCTCCGCCACAAACGTGAAGAAGGTCACCACGTGATCCGGTGTGCCGGGGAAGCGCTTGCGCAGCTCTTCCTTCTGGCTGGTCACCCCCACCGGGCAATTGTTGGTATGGCATACCCGCGCCATGATGCACCCCTCCGCGATCATGGCCACGGTGCCGAAGCCAAACTCTTCTGCCCCCAGCATGGCCGCCATCACCACTTCCCAGCCGGTGCGAATGCCGCCATCCACCCGCAGGATGGAGCGCTGCCGCAGGCCGTTTTCCAGCAGGGCATGATGCACCTCCACCAGGCCCAGCTCCCAAGATGCCCCGGCATGTTTGATGGAGCTCAGGGGGGAAGCCCCGGTGCCCCCTTCATGCCCTGAGATTTGAATGATGTCGGCGTTGGCCTTGGCCACCCCCGCCGCCACCGTGCCGATGCCCACTTCCGAGACCAGCTTCACCGACACCTGGGCCTGGGGGTTGACCTGGTGCAAGTCGAAGATCAACTGCGCCAGATCTTCAATGGAGTAGATGTCGTGGTGGGGCGGCGGCGAGATCAAGGTCACCCCCGGCTTGGAGCGGCGCAGCTTGGCAATGTAGGGACTCACCTTTTTGCCCGGCAGTTGCCCCCCCTCGCCCGGCTTGGCCCCCTGGGCAATTTTGATCTCAATTTGCCGCGCGTTGAGCAAATACTCCGGTGTCACGCCAAAGCGGCCCGAGGCCACCTGCTTCACCGCCGAGCTGGCGTTGTCCCCCATGCGCAGCCCCTTCAGGTGGGGAAAGCGGGCCGAGGTGCCATCTGGGCCTACATCGGTGATGGGGAGGTATCGTTCCGGATCTTCCCCGCCTTCACCGGAGTTGGACTTGCCGCCGATGCGGTTCATGGCAATGGCCAGGGTCTCGTGGGCCTCGCGGCTGAGGGCCCCCAAGGACATCCCACCTGTGGCAAAGCGTTTGAAAATCTCCGATGCCGGTTCCACTTCCTCCAGGGGGATGGGATCCCGGTCGCTGCGGAAATCCAGCAGGTCTCGCAACGCGGTGGGGGTGCGGCTGCGCAGGTGGGCCCTGTAGATCTCATAGTGGGCAGGCTGGCCCGATTCGATGGCCTTGTGCAGCAGCTTGGCCATTTCCGGGCTGTTGATGTGGTATTCGCCTTTGGGCCGCGCCTGGATAAAGCCAAAGTTCTCCAGCTTTTTCGAGGTGAGTTCGGGGAAGGCCCGCTGGTGATTCACCATGCCCTCGCGGGCCAGATCCGCCAGCGTCATGCCTCCCACCCGCGACACCGTGCCGCGGAAGGCCAGATCGATCACCTCTTGGCTCAGGCCAATGGCCTCGAAAATCTGCGCCCCGTGGTAGCTGGAGAGCAGAGAAATGCCCATTTTGGAGAGAATCTTGAGCAGCCCTGCCTCAATGGCGGCGCGGTACTTCAGTTGCACCTCGGCCAGGGAAAGCTGGGGCAACTTGCCGGTGGCCATCTGGGTTTGTGTCTTGGGCTTGTGCCACCACTGCCGCACAGCTTCATAGGCCAGATAAGGACAAACGGCGCTGGCCCCATAGCCGATCAAGCAGGCAAAGTGGTGGGTGCTCCAGCATTGGGCAGTCTCCACCACCAGAGAGGTCTGCAGGCGCAGCCCTTCCTGGATGAGGTGATGATGGATAGCGCCCACTGCCAACAGAGGTGGGATCAGAGCCTGCTCGGCATTGAGGCCGCGATCCGAGAGAATCAAGATCTCAGCTCCCCCCCGCACCGCCTGGGCCGCCTGCTGGCAAAGGGCCCGTACTTGGGCTGCCAGTCCTTCTGGGCCAGCAGCCACCGGGTAGAGAATCGGGAGCGTGTGGTAGGGGAAAGGAGTGTGCTGTAGGGCAGCCAGCTCCGCTTCGTTGAGCACCGGGCTGCGCAACTGCAACAGGCGGGCATGCTCAGGCCGGATCTCCAGCAGGTTGCCCTTGGATCCCAGATACACATCCAAAGACATCACCAAGCTCTCCCGCAGGGGATCGATGGCGGGGTTGGTGACCTGGGCAAAGCGCTGCTTGAAATAGTCGTAGAGGGGATGAGGCTGGGTGGACAGCACAGCCAGCGGCGCATCATCCCCCATGCTGAAGGTGGGCTCCTTGCCCGTAGCCGCCATCTCCTCAATGATCATCTCCACATCTTCCGAGGAGTAGCCGAAGGCAGTTTGGGCTTGGAGCAGTTGTTCTTCCGAGAGGTGAGGGGTATTTTCAAAGCCCTGGGTGCTGAGCTGAACGCGATGGGCTTTGAGCCACTCGCCGTAGGGGTGTTGGGCCGCCACCTGGGTTTTGATCTCCCAGTTTTTGCAGATGTGCCCGCTCTGCAGATCCACCGTCAGCATTTGCCCCGGGCCTAGCCGCCCTTTTTCCAAAATGTCGGTCTCCGGCAGGGCAACCACCCCGGCTTCTGAGCCCACCGCCAGCAGCCCATCGCGGGTGATCGCATAGCGGGCGGGACGCAATCCATTCCGATCCAAGGTGGCGCCGATGGTTTTGCCATCGCAGAAAACCACCATCGCTGGGCCATCCCAGGGCTCCTGCAGGCCGCCGAAGAACTCGTAGAAATCCACCACTTCCGGGTGATCCTGAAGCTCCGGCTGGTTGCGATAGGCTTCCGGGATCAGCACCATCATCGCCTGCTGAGTGGAGTAGCCGGACTGAATCAACAGCTCAAACACGGCGTCCAGGCCCGCCGAGTCGCTGGTGCCGGGGTCAATAATCGGCTTCAGATCCTCGACCGCTGTACCCCAGCGGGGATGGGAAAGGGTCTGTTCGCGGGCGGCCATCCAGTTGACATTGCCCAGGTAGGTGTTGATCTCGCCGTTGTGGCAAAGGTAGCGAAAAGGCTGGGCCAGGGACCAACGCGGCAGGGTGTTGGTGCTGAAGCGGCGATGGTAAGTGGCGTAGGCAGTGGTGTAGAGGGGGTTTTGCAGATCTCGATAAAACCGGCCCAGAACCGCCGATTGCACCATGCCTTTGTAAACGATGACCCGGCAGGACAAAGAGGCAAAGTACAGGGCATAAAAGCCAAACTGAGCCTCCACCCGCCGCCGAATGCGCCGCCGCAACAGATAAAGCTGCTGCTCCAGGGTATCTCCGCTCAGGCTGGGATGGGCAAGGATCAACTGCCAGATAGAGGGCATGGTCTGCCGCGCCATCGGCCCCAGGCAATCGGGATTGACCGGCACCTGCCGCCAAGCCACCCGCTGCCAGTCGGTGGTGGCCAAGTATTCATCGATCACCTGCTGCACCGCCTGGCACTCAGCGGGATCCTGAGGCAAAAAGACCATCCCCACCGCGCTGTAAGCGGGATCCAAAGCTCGAATTTCTTCCATTTCTGCTTGCAACAGCGACCAGGGGATCGCCGTCGCAATGCCCGCCCCATCGCCGCTCTGGCCGTCGCCGCCACAGCCACCCCGATGCTCCATACAGGTGAGAGCCTGAAGGGTTTTCTGCAAGAGGTCGTGGCTGGCTCTTCCCCGCTGATCCACCAAAAAGCCGACCCCGCAAGCATCCCGCTCTTGAAAGTGCCAGTTTTCCTGCAGGATAGGAACCGAGACCTGAGAGCGATGGGGATTCATAGGAGTCAAAACAGTTTGGAATAAATCACGCTTTTAGAGGTGGAAAACCAGCATATCGCACTCCAATCCGACAGGAAAAGGGGGCAGCCCCAAGTTAGGGCCGGATTTTGCCAGTAAGGCAACAGAATGTTCCAGCGGAAGGAAGCAGCGAAGTAGAGTTCAAAAAGGCTCACTATGAACAGATTTTTCGAGCTTCTTCTGCAGGCTTCTCCGGCAGACTTTGAGACGATCTGAGAAAACCGAGGCATAGGCGCCAGCTCACGGCCAACTGGCTCTGTGGAGAACTGCGATCAATCGCTATCTGAAAAAGTCAGAAAACGTATCCCGCAGATCCGAAAGCCGATCGTTGAAGCAAGTCAGCCGATCCCCTGCGGAGTTCACCAGCGTCAGATCTGCCCGACCGGTTGCCCCTTCGGATCCCAGTAGAGGAACGCTCATGCGGCTGGGATCCGTGGGATTCTGGGAAACGCGGATGACGGCTCGATCGCGGTTAAATTGATAAGCCTCGGCCACATAGCGGATGGGCTCGCTCAAGATGGGATCCACCGGCAGCTCTGGGGCCGGCAGGAGATCCACCAGCTCGGTGAACGTGCCACTCCGCAGGCCCACCACGGCAGCAGCTCCCAACTGGTTACAAATGGCAATGAGAACCGGCTCTTGGGCAGTGGCGGTGAGGTTGGCCAAGGTGACGGTGACCGTGGCACGGCTGGCTGCTGCCGGATAGGTGACCTCAAAGGTGCGGGCAAAGGCATTGCCCAGCTCGTCGCGGGCGCGGAAGCGAAGCTGCCCGGTGTAGGGCAGGATGGAAGAAAAGTAGATGCCAAAGCGGTCGCTGGGACTCCGTCCGGGGATATTGGCCTGTCCGGGGACATAGGCAAGGGCAGCCCGGCTTTGCCACTGATTGGGCGGGGCGTAGGGCAGCAGCGGGCCACTGGTGAAGCTGGGGGGTTCTTTGGGGGGCAGATCCGGCTGGCCATCTCTGTTCAAATCCAGGCCATTGCCCAAAAAGGCCACCGAGCGCTGTAAGAGGATGGGGCGGTTTTGGTTATCCAGAGGGGGATTCCGCCTCTCTGCCAGCCCGGCGTTGTCCACATAGACATTGAGGGGGCGATTTAGGATTTGGTTATCCCGTTGCCGCCGCATGTTGAACTGTAGGTAAGGCCCCACTGCGCCCGCTGCCGGGGATCCCCCTGTAATTTCAAAATCATCTGCCCGCAGAAAGACATTTTCCAGTGGGCCCAGGGGAGTGGTTCCCTCGCCGCAACCGACCAAGCTGAGCGCCAAGAGCGCCAAAGTTATATAAGCTACAGCAGGGCAACCTTTTGCGGTGGGGGAATCCGAGCCCCCACAAGAGGCACGCTTTGGCTTCAGCATTCATCTCCTCTCCACAACAGACACCTTGGCGAGGGTTAAACCCAACCGGACTGAGTTGAGGATGGGCGGGGATCCCTCTGCACTCATCGGATTCGCCTGAACCACTATACCGTGAGCCTCGGTTCAGCTCCCACCATCCCTAGGGGGCTGGCGGCAACGAGCAAGAAATGGTGGCGATCCCTGGCCTCATCTCCCGAACAGGCTTGATAGCCTAGAGGAAGCGAGATGTGGATACCCATGTCAGATACTCCTGCGGTCTTGGTAGAGCAACTTCAAAAGCGCTACGGATCCACAGTGGCCGTGGCGGACGTCTCGTTTCAGGTGGAACCCGGCCAGATCTACGGCATTCTCGGCCCCAATGGGGCCGGCAAGACCACCACTTTGCATTGCCTTTGCACCTTGCTTCGTCCCGATGCGGGCCGGATAGAGGTGTACGGGATCCCGGCCAGCGAAAACCCCAAAGCGGTACGAGAAAAACTGGGGTTTGTCGCCCAAGAGGTGGCTTTGGATAAGGTGCTGACCGGGCGAGAATTGTTGCAGTTGCAGGCCGATCTCCACCACCTGCCTCGCCCCTTGGCTCAAGAGCGAATCGCTGCCGTCCTGGAGCTGCTGGGGCTGACCGACCGTGCCGACCAGCGCATCGGTACCTACTCCGGCGGGCTGCGCAAACGCTTGGATCTGGCGGCAGGACTGCTCCATCAACCCCAGGTGCTGGTCTTGGACGAGCCCACGGTGGGCCTGGACATTCCCAGTCGGTTGGCCATCTGGGATTTTCTGCGCCAACTCAAGAACACAGGGATCACGGTGGTGCTCAGCAGCCATTACCTGGAGGAGATCGACCTGCTGGCGGATCGGGTGGCCATCATCGACCGGGGCAAGGTGATCGCCGAGGGAACCCCCGAGGAGCTCAAAACCCGCGTCGGCGGCGAGCGCATCACCGTCAAGCTGCAGGAATTTGCCCCGGCGGAACTGGCCCAACGGGGTGCCCAACTGCTGGGATCCCTGCCCTTTGTCCAGAAGGTGGTGATCAACAGCGCCCAGGGCAACGCTCTGAACCTGGTGGTGCAGCGGAATGGAGAGGATCCCCTCAGCCAGATTCGCGCCCACTTGCAGGCTCATGGGCTAGAGGTGTTCAGCAGCACCCAGTCTCGTCCCAGCTTGGATGATGTGTATTTGGCGGCAACCGGGCAAACCCTCATGGATGCGGAGCTGGCCGCTGCCGAGGCCAATCTGGGCAAAAAGAAAAAGTAACTTCATCCCCTCATGATCGAGCCCCATTGATCCCTGTACAAAGGCATATCTTTATTGGTTGTATTGGTTGATGGATTAGATACTGCATTCATTCATCACACATTCATTGATCACAACTCTACAGGAGCTTGGGTATGACCTCTGCCTCTTCCCCGGTTCAATCTAACCCGATCCCCCTTTTGACGGCTGACTTTTGGCAGGAAACCTTCGCCCTCACCCGCCGCTTGTTTATCCAACTGCAGCGTCGCCCCACAACCTTGCTGGTTGGCATTATCCAGCCGTTGCTCTGGCTGATTCTATTTGGAGCCTTGTTTCAGAATGCTCCTGCCGGCATTTTCGGGGCCGGACAAAACTACACCCAGTTTTTGGGGGCGGGAGTCATCGTGTTTACGGCTTTTGGTGGAGCCTTGAATGCCGGAGTGCCGGTGATTTTCGACCGAGAATTTGGCTTTTTGAACCGGCTGTTGGTGGCTCCCCTCACCTCTCGTTTTTCCATTGTTCTTGCTTCTAGCCTGTTTATCGTCAGCTTGGCGTTGCTGCAGACGGCAGTCATTGTGGGGGCAGACTACGCCCTTGGGGCCGGGATCCCCGACGGGCCAGGCTTGGCGGTGGTGGCCTTGATCGTGGGCCTGTTGGTCTTGGGCTTCACGGCCCTGAGCTTGGGCTTGGCCTTTGCCATGCCGGGGCACCAGCAATTGCTGGCTTTCATCTTTTTGGTCAACTTGCCCCTGATCTTTTCCAGCACGGCCTTGGCTCCCCTGAGCTTTATGCCCACCTGGCTGCGTTGGGTGGCCAGCCTCAACCCCCTCACCTTTGCCATCGAGCCCATTCGCCATGTCTACCGCAGCGATAGCTGGAGCTGGGCCGATGTGGTGCTGCAGGCTCCCTGGGGCGATCTCACCCTGGCGGGATCCCTGGGCCTCTTGACGGGGTTTGTCGTAGTGTCGGTTCTGCTGGTGCAGGGGGTGTTGCGCAAAAGTTTGGCCTGAGCCTCTCTGCCCAGGCTGTGCCCCTCAAAGCCATCGGCGGGAAGCGGACTTCTCCATAGCCGCCTGTGCCTGCTGCACCAGAGCCAGGGGGCTGTCCTGGGCTGGGGAAACGCTGAGAGAAGGAGTAAGGCTGCGAGCCTGCAGAGCCATGTGGAGCTGCAGTTCGGTTACGTACTCCCGCAGGCCAAAGTTAGACCCAGAAGAAGAAGGAGCCGCTGAAGAGGGGTGAGACACAGACATCACGGCAAAGAGTCCTTCGCGAAATGGCCACTGTTGCTCTGCTAAGGTATCACGCCCACCCCTTTTCCGAAGCTTCCAAAATGTTAGCTTTGATTAAGATTTGCAACCGTTTGGCCATGGTGGTGCTCAAGGATTGGCAGCGCTCCAAGTTGGATCCCAGCGACGATGCCCTCTTTTACAGCTATCCTCGCTTCGTGACTCATGTGGATTCTGGCTTCATCGGCCAGCTCACCGATCTATACCGCGAGCATTTGCGGCCCCAGACCCGCATTCTCGATCTGATGAGCAGTTGGGTCTCCCATTTGCCACCTGAGATGGAGTTTGCCCATGTGGAGGGGCATGGGATGAACCCGGAGGAACTGGCGGCCAACCCCCGGCTGGATCACTTCTTCATCCAAAACTTGAACCAAAACCCAGTTCTGCCCTTCCCTGATCAATCCTTCGACGCGGTGCTAAACACGGTCTCGGTGCAATATCTGCAGCAGCCAGAGCAGGTGTTTGCCGAGGTGTATCGCATCCTAAAGCTCCAGGGCCTGTTCATCGTCAGCTTCTCCAATCGCATGTTTTTCCAGAAGGCGATCCAGGCTTGGCGGGACAACTCCGAGGCGGGGCGGGTGGAGTTGGTCAGGCGCTATTTTGAGTCGGTGCCAGGGTTTGCGGTGGTGAAGGTGATCCAGCGGCCTGCCCCTATGGGTTGGCTGGGCTTTTGGGCAGGCGGAGGCGGGGATCCCTTCTATGCCCTGATTGGACAGCGGACGGCGGGGTAGAATTCTCCAGCTTGCCTGTGGCGTGCAGGCGGGATCCTTGGAAATATCCAACAAGACTCCAGCATCCACCAGATCTTGCAGCTGTGTTATCCTCGCTACCCTCAGAGGTCTGTCTTGTTCTCCGGTCTTTCTGACAGTTCTTCCCCACAAAACGGCAATCCTTCCCCCCTACCCATCTCGGCAATTGGGGAGGCAGGGCTGCTGCAGATCGTGCAGCGCTACTGTCCGGCCCAGGTGGTGGGAGACGATGCGGCGGTGTTAGCTGCTCCGGAGGGGCAGTTGGTGGTGACAACCGATGTGTTGGTGGAGGGAGTTCACTTCAGCGATCTGACGACCCCGGCCCATGCGGTGGGCTGGCGCGCGGTGGCCGCCAATCTGTCGGATCTGGCCGCGATGGGATCCCGTCCGCAGGCGTTGGTGGTGGGTTTGGGCTTGCCGGGCTCCACACCGGTTGCTTGGGTGGAGGAGCTTTATCAAGGGATGCGGGACTGTTGCGCCCGCTGGGAATGCCAACTGGTGGGAGGGGATCTGTGTCGGTCGCCGCATCGGTTCGTGGCGATCACGGCCCTGGGATCGGTGCAGCCGGGGCGGGCCATTCAGCGCAGACGGGCTCAACCCGGCGATTGGCTGGTGGTAACAGGGCCCCACGGAGATGCGCGGGCAGGCTTGGAGCTGCTTCTCCATCCTGAACAGGGATCCTCAGCCACGGCAGCCGAGCGCGAGCAGTTGATCAGGGCTCACCAATACCCACGCCCGCGCCTGGATCTGGTGCCCCTCTTGGAAGGGATCCCGGATCCCTTGCGCATTGCCGGTATGGATACCAGCGACGGTTTGGCAGATGCCCTGGTGCAGGTGTGTCAGGCCAGCGGGGTGGCGGCGAGGATCGAGGTGGAGCGGATCCCGATTTCAGAAGCTTTGCGGCAGGCTTTCCCGGCCCAAGCCTGGGAGTGGGCGCTTTATGGGGGCGAAGATTTTGAGCTGCTCCTCAGTGCCGAGGTGTCGGTGGCCAAGCATCTGTTGGAAGAATTGCCAGGGGCCGTTTGGATTGGAGAAGTGACAGGCTGGGATCCGCAGGGAACCGTCTGGCTGAAGGACGGGCAGGCCCTCAGCCGTCAACAAGCCTTCCAGCATTTCTGAGAGAAGTTGTGCTGCAGGATGGCCACCCAAACTGCCAACAGTTGAAAACAAATCGACTTGTGGGAGAAAACAAGCCCTAGGAAGGATTCGATAACCTAGAAATGGAGAGAAGCTGAGACAAGGAAGCAAATTGACTTGGAATAGCTTCAGGCAACTGCTCAGAACTCGGCAGAACTTGGAGAAGCATTGGAGACTCTACTCATGAAAGCTATCTTAACAGCAGCCATTCTTGGCCTGGCCGGGATCCCTGCGTTGGCCCCCTTGCCCAGTTCGGCTCAGCCGCTTTTTGAATTGGGTGCCTACCGCCTTGAGCAGGGGACGATTATCCCGGTCGGCAGCCTGAGTAGCGAAGGGCCGCAATACTTTTATCCCGACACCGTCTATCCCCTGGAAGTGGCCGTTACTCAGAACATTTTTGACAGCCAGGGGCGCTTGGTGATCCCGGCGGGTAGCCGCATTTTTGGACAGATGGAACCTGCACCGGGCGGATCCCGCTTTGTCGGCACTTCCATTGTTCTCGGCGGTCGTACCTACAGCCTGCGGGCTTCCTCCAACATCCTCCACGACGAAAAGGATCCCCGTCAGTATTCGGCTGAGGCCATTGCTCAAGATGCAGCCATTGGGGCAGCCGCAGGGGCCATTTTGGGGGCGATCACGGGCGGAGTCTCGGTGGGCAATGTCTTAGGAGGCGCCGTGACCGGAGTGGTGGTGGGCAATGTTACCGCTCCCCAGGTGGTGGTGCTGCGCCCCGGCCAATCTTTCAATCTGACCTTGGAAGCTCCGCTGACTTTGTGAGGTGCCGTTTGGAGATTCCTCTGGGAGTGTTGAGGGTCGGCAACTTGTGATTCACTGGGGATCAGACTGCGGATCCCTGTTTTCATGGCTACTGAATCTAAGCCCACTTCCCCCCTCTCCTCCACCGAGCACAGGTTTACGGCTGGAGAGGAAAGCTTCACCTACCAAGCGCTGGCCGGTTGGCAGACCCTTTTTCAGCGGGAAAAGCCGGTGGCCGAGATCTTTCACGTCGCCTATCTGAAGCAAGACTCTGCTGCCCAGCACCGCCCTCTCACTTTTGTGTTCAACGGTGGGCCTGGGGCAGCCTCTGCCTACCTGCACATGGGAGCGCTGGGGCCCAAACGGATTGGCTTCGGGCCCAATGGCAGTTTGCCTCCCTCTCCGGTGCGGCTGGTGGACAATGCCGAAAGCTGGCTGCTCTTTTCCGATCTGGTCTTTGTCGATCCGGTGGGGACGGGGTTCAGCCGCGCCCTGCCCAAGGATTCTCAAGACGCCAAAGATTCCCGGGAGAAATCCGATCCGGCGGCCAAACCCCCTCAGCCGGATGCCAAGGCGGAGGAGCCTCCTAAGGAATCACCCTTCTGGGATGTGGAACGGGATTTGCAATCCTTGGGCGAGTTCATTCAGGGCTTCCTTTCCCGATACAAACGCTGGCTTTCCCCCATTTTCATTGCCGGCGAAAGCTACGGTGGGTTTCGGGTGGCGCGGCTGGCCAAGGAGCTGCAATCCAAGTTTGGCGTAGGCTTGTCGGGGGCCATTCTCATCTCGCCTGCACTAGAGTTTGGGTTGCTGGAGACCAACGATTACAACCTCAGCACTTGGGCAACGCTTTTCCCTTCCTACGTAGCTACAGCAGCTCATCATGGACGGTGTGGCTGGGGGGAGGATTTGCAGATCCTGCTGCCCAAAGCAGAACGCTTTGCCCGGCAACGTCTGCTGCCCCTCTTGGCTATGGGAGAGGCGATGCCAGAGGCAGAACGGCAAGCGGTGTATCAGGAGATGGCGGCAGGGATCGGCTTATCTCCAGAGTATGTGGCCCACAAAGGCGGGCGGATCGATATCGCCAGTTTTGCCCGCGAGCTGTTGCGGTCGCAGCGACTGGTGCTGGGGCTTTACGATGCTTCTGTAACCACGGTGGATCCCTTTCCGGATCGGCCTACCTTTGAGGGATCCGATCCCACCTTGGATGGGCTAGATCGCTTGTTCACGGCGGCCATCAACAGCCACTTGCGGGAGACCTTGCAAGTAGAAACGGAGTTGACCTATCACCTACTGAACCTGGAGGTGTTCAAGTCCTGGCGGTTCACCCCAAAAGGAGAGTTTAAGCAAGGATTCATCGGGGCAATGGACGAGCTGCGCAGCAGCATGGCCCTCAACCCCCACATGCGGGTGAGCATTCATCATGGCTTTTACGACCTGGTCACGCCCTACTTTGCCTCGAATCACCTGGTGGATTTGATGAAGTTGGATCCGCGGTTGAAGGCCAACCTCACCCTACGTCATTATCGCGGCGGACACATGTTCTACACCTGGGATCTCTCGCGGTTGGAGTGGTTTACAGAAATGCGTGCGTTCTACTCAAAAACGGCTTCGGGCTCAGAGTTGCAAACTCTGCGCTAAGCAACTGGAGGATTGAGGCTCTTGGAAGCCTTAGCCGAGAGACTTGCCACAGCAGGTTTGCATATACATTGCATATACATATATTGATAAAATTGGATAAAATTGCATTGCCTTGACATCGAGAATCAGCCCTGATAGCATCTAGCCATGTTGGCCAGCCTAATCCTGTTCAGTTTTTGAACAAGAGCGGGGGAACCATTTCGGGGGCTTACTCTGAGCAAACGCCAGGGAGAGCATCTCTTAGCTCTAGCCCGTCAGCTAACCCCGTCGGCACTAAGAGGTGGCTACAGAGCTGTACGTCTGCCCTAGAGGGATTTTGCGTACATCGACTGGATGCCTTCCAAGGGGTTGAGGGTTGCCATCGGCACTTTCTACCCCCCTCTGGCGGCTGCTTAGCTTACTCTTCCCACTTCTCCTCACCTTACCAAACAACATGCAGAACCGCTCTCAACTTGTGGCTATCGGTCGCAGGGGAAGTTTTTGGATCCAAAGGTACGTTTGGCGAGAACAGGTCATTTTGCCAATGGCCGGATTTGCCCTGCTACTGGCAATTTGGTGGGTTGTCGCTCTTTTTCGCAGTGAGTTGGTGCCCACTCCGCCACAAGCCTTTGTTGACAATCTCGACTACATTCTTCATCCATTTTATCGGCGTGGGCCGGGCGATTTGGGCGTTGGCTGGCTCTTATTGGCGAGTTTGCGGCGAGTTTTGATTGGCTTTTTGCTGGGCGCAGTGGTGGCCATTCCTATGGGGTTTTGGATTGGAATGTCGCCATCGGCAATGGCGATGTTTAACCCAATTGTCCAGATTTTGAGGCCGGTTTCTCCGCTAGCCTGGCTGCCCATTGCCCTGTCTATTTTTAATTCGGCGGATCCCGCAGCCATTTTCGTGATATTCATCACCTCTCTGTGGCCAACTCTCATCAATACGGCCTTGGGGGTGGCCAGTGTGCCTCAGGACTATCTGGATGTGGCGCTGGTGCTGGAGATGCCCCGTTGGCGACGGATCCTCAAGATCATCTGGCCTGCCGCCCTACCCTACATCTTTACGGGCTTGCGCATCAGCTTGGGTATTGCTTGGTTGGTCATTGTGGCTGTCGAAATGCTGACCGGCGGCATTGGCATTGGATTTTTTGTCTGGGATGAATGGAACCGTCTCAATTTGAGCGCGGTGTTCCTGTCGGTGTTGCTGATTGGAGCAACGGGGCTGGTGCTGGATCTGGCTTTGCGACGAATTCAAACCTGGGTGACCCACCGACCGGCAACCCAGACCTAAAGCCGGGTGATTTTCTCTTTTTCGGTTCTTCTTGATGTCAATAATGAGCTTCGCTCTTAGAAATTTTCAGACCTAGATCAGTTTGTTTGTCAGATCTGCACATTGCTCCATCTCTGCTACGCGACGCTTGCCTGACCAGACTTATCCATCGGAGGGTTTTTCATGAAAGTTCTGGCCGAAGGTGGTGCAAAACTGTATTTCCGCCGAAAAGTCTTGCAGGGCTTGGGGGCTGTGGGGGCCGGGATCCTAGCGGCCAAAGGATACAGAGCCGTGGAGGCTGCCGATATCGAGCCGGTGGTGGATCCTGGATCCCTGGAAAAACCCAATTTAACGGTGGGCTATGTGCCGGTCAACGATTGTGCGCCCTTTGCCGTGGCCTATGAGAAAGGTTTCTTTCGCAAATATGGGTTGAATGTGCGCTTGAGCCGCGAGTCCAGTTGGGCCAACTCTCGCGATGGGGTGATCTTCGGACGCTTGGACGCCTCACCGGTGGTGGCGGGAGCAGTGACCAATGCCCGCCTAGGGGCAGAAGGGGCGCGGCGGGTTCCCCTGTGTGCGGCCATGACCATTCATCGCCATGGCAACGCCATGACCATGAACCGCGCTATGTGGGACTACGGCTTACGACCTTGGTATGAATACGACGGCGATCTGGAGTTCTTCGGACGGGATTTTCGTGGGTATTTCCAGAGCTTGCCCGTCGAGCGGCGACTGTGGGCAACAGTGCTCAGTTCCGCCATCTACGAGTACTTCATTCGCTATCTGGCAGGGGCAGCCGGGATCGATCCCATGGCCGAGTTCCGCATCATTATCATTCCCCCGCCACAGATGGTGACTCATATCCGCATTGGATCCATGCAAGCTTACATGGTGGCAGAGCCGTGGAATACCCGTGCCATTGCGGGCAATGAGGGAGTGGGGTTCACCTTCGCCCACGGCAAAGAGATCTGGCGTGGACATCCCGACCGAGTATTGGCGGTGATGGAGAGCTTTATCGAGGAGAACCCCCGCACCTACCGCTCGTTGGTGATGGCGATGATCGAAGCCTGTCGGTATTGCGATGACCACCGGGAGGAGGTGGCGGAGTTGATTTCGGCCCGCGCCTACACAGGTGCTCCCCTGCGCTACACCAGACCTGCCATTGTGGGGAACTACAACTATGGCGGCTTTGATGGGCAAGACCGGACTCGCCAGATGCCAGACAGTACCTTGTTTTTTCGGATGCCTGAGGATCTACCTCACCCAGAGCATGATCACTCCACGTTTCTGTGGCAATCTCAGGGACTCTGGCTGGTCACTCAAGCGGCCCGTTGGAACCAAATCGCCGAGATCCCTGCTGATGTGGAGGAGCAGATCCGGCGAGCATGGCGCACCGATCTGTATCGGGAGATCGCCGCTGAAATGGGGATCCCTTGCCCTGCTGAGGATTTTAAGGTGGAGCCAGAGGAGGTATTTATCGATGGCAAAGCCTTTGATCCCGGCGATCCCGTGGGTTACCTCAATAGCTTCGAAATCCGCGCCAATCGTCCTTTACAGTTTTTTCCGGGGATACGCACTACAGCTTATGGAGGCCGATCCTGATGTCTAACAAACCCCATTCTCGATAAAGCCACAAAACAGCTTAGGGGATAAGCTCTGCAAGCATCATTTGCCAAGCCTTTTTCACAAAACCCAGCCTTTAACCTATGAATGTTTCCTGTAATTTTCTACCACCGGAGATTTTGCCATGAGAGGCCAGCAGTTATTATCATTTTCTCTTTTTTACGATCGACTTTGCAACAGCCAAAAGATAAGTCAACTCAATCGAATCCAAATCTTTATCCACCTCAATCTTTTCCGGCTGCCCGTTTCTTGCAATGGGGATCTATTGGAAAAGCTATATCTTGTTCAGACCCGTGGCTTACTTGTCAATGTTGATTGATCGATCAGGAGAGGTTTTTCATGGATTACCCAGTTTCTGCTACTCAGGGCTTAAGTCTCCAAACCCAATCAGATAGTGTCTTAGCTATCCGAGGGGTGGTGAAGACTTATCGGAAGCCGCGTGGGCAGGA
>NZ_JANSIH010000329.1:0-569 GCF_047462075.1 Synechococcus sp. R55.2 | reverse complement strand
CCGGGCCGAGAGGTAAACATAGGGATAGAGGGTGAGGATCAGCAGCAGGATCGCCCCCCACAACGAGCGAATGTTAGGGAACCAGTAGTCGCCGATCCCCCAACCTGTTACCCGCCGCAGCCAGATCTGGAAACCGCCGGTTACCTGCAAAAAATCGGTGTAGGCGTAGGCCAACACATAGGTGGGGGCCGCCAGGGGCAGCACCAACATCCACTCCAGCCAGGCCCGCCCCCAAAACTGACACATGGTCACCAGCCAGGCGGTGCCACTGCCCACCAGGATGACCCCCGCCGCCACCCCTGCCATCATCACCAGGCTATTGCGCACATAAAGCCCCAAGACCGTATCGGCCAGGTGCTCCCAAACCTGCCGCTCGTCCGCAAAAAGGCTGAGCAACACCGTAAGAACAGGAACGAGAATGAGACCGCTGAGGGTCAGAGTCAGAAGCGCCCAGCCGTTCAGAGGAAAGAAGCCACTTCCCGGCAGAGATTTGCTCAACAACTTCAACCTCATCTCTTTGTCCATCTCAACAGGCGGGAGCTACCTGTTGAGCAACTCCTGGGGAAGAA
>NZ_JANSIH010000328.1:2036-3718 GCF_047462075.1 Synechococcus sp. R55.2 | reverse complement strand
TTATTGCTCCGCAACGATATTGCTCCGCAACGCTGACGCGAAGACGCGACCAAGGTTTTAGGTGGGGGTGCAGTGTCCTGGTTTGAATCAAGATGACCCTAAAAACTCTTCCCTGAACTCCCCTCTCCCTCTGGGAGAAGGGTTTAGGGGTGAGGGTTGACGGCTTTCAAGATTGAAAAAGGCGGGAATAGAGGTGTTGGTGGGCTTGACAATCCCGTTCTTGTAGAGGGGTGAAGCTGCTTAGGGGCGGCCAGCCGAGGGAGAGGTTTGGCCTTTCGGCTCGCTTCATGACCGGCAGAATCTCCTGATGCACCACTGCCTCGATCGGCTCATACAATTGGGCCAGCAGGCTTTGCCCCTCGGTATGCCCCAAAGGCACCAAGCGCACTGCCGCCGAGACCAACCCGGTGAGGGAGGAGAACAAGAAGGCACGCAGGGTATCTTCCAGCCCAATGCCCGCCTGAGCGCAGATCCAGCCGAACACCAAGGAATGATGCAGTGGCTCTCCCTCTGCTTTGGGGACGGAGATTCCCCAGGTGCGTTCTGCCAGTTGAGCTAGGCGTTTGCCCAAATCCAAGCTGGCTTGGCGCGGTTCTGCCGCCCAACGGGTTGCTTGCAGTTGCTGCTGCAGTTTCTCCACTCCTGACTCGGCTCCCAATCGGGACAGACGATGGGCCAAGGCACAGGCTCTGCCCTCGGTGGGGGCTAGGCCCATGTGTAAAACCCCCAGCAGATATTGCTGCACCCTGGCCCGATCGCGAAGTTGCCCCGCTTGAACGGCAGCTTCCAAGCCCCAGGAGTGGGAATAAGCCCCAATCGGCAGGGCAGAATCGGTGAGCTGTAGCAACAGATAGAAAGCGCCGCTGGATCCTAGAGAAGCAAGTCGGGGGGAAAATTCACCACGCATTTTCGCGAAGCTTTAGCGGGGGCGGATCAGGCCGTAGCCACCGTGGTTGCGGACGTAGATAACGTTGATCTCGCCATTTTCGATATTGCGGAAAACGTAGAAGTCGTGATCCACTAGCTCCAACTGGTGCAACGCTTCCTGAACCGTCATGGGTGGCATGGCGAAGTACTTGGTGCGCACCACCTCTGCGGGTAACTCCGCTTGCCGTTCCGTATTTAGCGGATCGGTGACGGGCTGCTGGGCCACTGCCACGGAGGTTTTGGGGGTGTGGCGGACGCGGTGAATGCCGTTCCGTTCTTTGTATTTGCGCAACTTGCGGGCCAGCTTGTCGGCCACACGGTCGATGCTGGCATAGAGGTTTTCGCTGCTTTCTTCCGCCCGGATCACGGTGCCATTGGCGTAGACGGTCACTTCGGCAGATTGGCTGGCACTGATACGGGGGTTGCGGGCTACCGATAGATTGACATCAACCTCACTGGTGATCTGGGCAAAATGACTGACAGCACGCTCAATTTTTTCTTGAACGTAGCTGCGGATGGCCTCGGTAATCTCGACGTTTTTCCCTTGGATCACAAGCTTAGTCATGAGGACTCTCCCAGTCATGTCGGTTTATACCTGAGATAGCGCCTCACCCCCCCCTGGGATCCCTCTGGCTTTCGAAAGCGACCCCAGCTCACGGGCGACCTCAGCCCTTTAATTTGCAAAAACGAAGCCCTGTCATCAAGGGTGAGCAGATCGGCTTTGGGAGTGGCACTAACCTCTTGGGTTAAGTCTA
>NZ_JANSIH010000328.1:0-1936 GCF_047462075.1 Synechococcus sp. R55.2 | reverse complement strand
GAGGGATCCCGTTGAAGGCGGCAGAGCTTTTAGACAGAGCAGAAGAGGCTCTACAGGAGCAGTTTCAGGCGGTGGAGAAGACCCTCAGAGAGAACCTGGCGCGGGTGCTGCGGGCCTTTCGCGACCAGCGGGTGGGATCCCATCACTTTGCCGGGGTGTCGGGGTATGGCCACGACGACCAGGGGCGGCAGGTTTTGGATCGGGTGTTTGCCCAGATCATGGGCTGTGAGGCAGCGGTGGTGCGGCTGCAGATGGTGTCTGGTACCCATGCCATCGCCTGTGCTTTGTTTGGGGTGCTGCGTCCGGGGGATGAGCTGCTGAGCATTACCGGCCCCCCTTACGACACCCTTGAAGAGGTCATCGGTCTGCGGGGTTCCGGGCGGGGATCCCTGCGGGAGTTCGGCATCGATTACCGCCAGTTGGATTTGCGGGAGGGAACTGTTGATTGGCAGGCCCTGAAAACCGCCCTCAGACCGCAAACCCGGTTGGTTCACATTCAGCGCTCCTGCGGCTATGATTGGCGGCCCAGCATTCCCATCGCCCAGATCGCCGAGATGATCCAAATGGTCAAAGCGCAAAACCCCGAAGTTGTGGTCTTTGTAGACAACTGCTACGGCGAGTTCGTGGAAACCCAGGAGCCAACCCATGTGGGCGCAGATCTGATTGCCGGATCTCTGATCAAAAATCCGGGGGGCACCCTTGTTCCCGCCGGGGGCTATGTGGCCGGGCGGGCAGAGCTGGTGGAGCAAGCGGCCTGTCGGCTGACGGCTCCGGGCATTGGTTCGGAGGGGGGGGCAACTCTAGATCTCAACCGCCTTCTGTTTCAAGGCCTGTTCTTGGCCCCGCAGATGGTGGCCGAAGCGGTGAAGATCGCCCATCTGGCGGCGCAGGTGTTTTCTGATTTGGGCTACCCGGTCTCGCCTCTGCCTCAAGCTCCTCGCACCGATATCATCCAGGCCATTCAATTGGGATCCCCGCAAAAGCTGCAGGCCTTTTGCCACGCCATTCAAAACAGTTCTCCTGTGGATTCCTACCTCACCCCAGTTCCGGAGGTGATGCCCGGTTATGCAGACCCGGTGGTGATGGCAGCAGGCACCTTTATTGCCGGGAGCAGCGCCGAGCTGTCTGCCGATGGGCCGATGCGGGATCCCTACACCGTCTACTTGCAGGGGGGAACCCATCTCTACCATGGGCGGCTGGCCCTAGAAGCCGTCTTGCAAGCTTGGGAGGCCCTGTAGACCAGTATGCTCTCGGCTGGAAAAGCAAGGAAGGGGCAGGCCAACAATCTCAAAACTCAGCATGAAGTTCGGCAGAAGTTGTCGTCTCTGGCCAACCTTTTCCCTCAATCAGGGGGTAGGATCAGTCCACAGTGGCCATTCTTCAGAGAGGGATCCCTTCCGATGTTGAGCTGGTATCGTTCTTGCGCATCTCCTCGCCGTTGGGGATCCCGTTTGACTCTGGCTCTGGTGGCATTGGGGTTGGCTGGCGGCTGTCGGCTGTTGGATCGGGTGGGAGAGAGCGGCTTGCCGGTGGGATCTGCGCTGACCCGTTCTGCTCTGTGGAGAGGCAGCCAAACCGTGACGGGAGCGCTGGAGGTGGGAGATCAAGTCAGCCGCCAGTACGGCAGCTTTTGGGATGGGATCCCCGTCACCGCTGAGCCGGGACAGATTTTGATTGCGGCCCTAGAGAGCGAAGATTTTGATGCTTACCTGGAGCTGGTGGACGGCCAAGGGCGGGTGATCGGCTTTAACGATGACTCTGGCCCAGATGTGAATGCCCTGTTGGCGGTGCGTCTGCCGGAGGGAGGCACCTACACCTTGCGGGCCACCAGCTTTGAGCCGGAATCCACCGGCAACTACCGGCTCACCTATGTCCTCACCCAGGTAGATTGGCAGGAAAGCCTATCGGGCCGTCTGCAGGAGGGATCCCTTCAGCA
>NZ_JANSIH010000327.1:0-20706 GCF_047462075.1 Synechococcus sp. R55.2 | reverse complement strand
TCTGCGACAAGGACAAGCGGATGCCTTCACCCTGAAGCGTCCTGGCGAGCGCAAGCAAATTTTGGCCGACATGCTCAAGCTGGGGCAGTACGATCTGCTGGCCGAGCGCTGTCGGGAACGGGCACGCAGCGCCAAGCTCAAAGCGGATCTGCTCCAAGAGCGCCTGCAGCAGCTCGACCAACAACAGGCCCACCTTGGCCAAATTCAAGCCGAACTGGAGCAACTCCAACAACGGCAAACTCATCTGCAGCAGCTCCTAGCCCAGCAACAGCAGGAATTGCAAGCCCTAGAGCGCCTCTACGAACATCGCTGCATCCTGCAGGAGCGCCACCAACACCTTACCCAACACTTGCAAAAGCTCGGCACCAACCTACAGCACACCGAGCAACAGTGGCGTGCCCAGCGACAGCACCTGCTCCAGTTGGAAGAGCTGATTGCCCAGAGTGAAGACATCCTGGCGGGTTACGAACGCTACCAAGCCCTGATGGCCCAAGATCGCCATCTCCACCACCTCTTCGAGCAACAGCAGCATCTGCTCCAAGAACGCCAAAAGCTGCAAGCCCAGCAAGCAGAGCAGCAACAGCAGCAACTGCGCAAGATGCAACGGCTGCAACAGGAGTTGGCCACCTGCCAAGCCCAGGCCCAAGCCGATGCCCAATTGCTGGCAGAACAGGAGCGCATCGAAATCGGCCTGCGCCACTACCAGCAAGCTCAAGAGCGTCTCCAGGCCCTGAACCAAGCCCAAGCTCAAGCCGCCGTCCTTCTCCAGCAGCAACAGCATTGGCAAGAGCAAATCCGCCGCGAGCGGGAACGCCTGCAAGCCCGCGTTCAGCTTCTCAGCCAGCAACTACAAAGCCAGGAAACTCTAGCCCAACAGCAGCAGCAACTGGAGCAGAAAATCGCCGAAGGAGAGGCCGCCTTGGCAGAGCTGGAGCGACGGCGTCTCTACCAGCAGCGGGTGTTGGAAAAAGTCCAAGAACGGCGGCTGTTCGTGCAAAAGCTCCAGGAACGCCAGCGGGTTCTCCAGCAACAGTGGCAACAGGAAGAAGAACGCTGCCGCCTGTTGGTGACCACCTGGGAGGAAGGTCAAGAGGTGTTTTCCGCTCAAAGTGCTCCGCGCAGCGAACGAGATCAGGTCACCCCCACTTTGGCAAGAGTGACAGCCCTTGTCGAGGAGGCAGCAGAACAAGAGGAGGGATCCCCGGCCCTATCTTCTGTCGGCCAGCCTGCCGAGTCATCCCCCGCAACGCCAACACCAGAGCCGCAGGGATCCAGCCTTATGGCTCCGCAGCGCCGTCGCCACTGGACTTGCCCCCTCTGTAGCCGTCCCCTCAGCCTGCGCCTGCGGGATGTGGTGCTGAAAAAACACCGCGAGCGTCAAGAGGAAATTGCCGGCGAACTGTTTGTTATCCGCGAACAACTGGCGGTGGCCGACCGGGAGATCGAACTCTTGCAAGAAGAATACCGCCGTCTTAGCCAAGAACTGGCCACTTGGGATGAGCGCCTGCACCTTCAAGGGCGATTGCAACAGCAGTGGGAAGCCGAGCAGGAGCGCTGTCGGCAAATCCAGCTCTGGCAAGCAGAGGCGGCAGAGTTGAGGGAAATCCTTGACCGGGAAGCTTACGCTCAAGAAGCTCGGCAACAGCTCCAGCAGATCCAGCAGGCCCTGCACCAACTGGGCTATGACGAGCGCGAGCACGCCCTACAACGGGGAGAACTGGAGCGCTGGCGCTGGGCCCTGGGCCGCTCTCAAGAACTCCGCAAGGCCCAAGAGCGCCGCTCTCGCCTCTGCGAGCAAATCGCATCTCTACAGGCACAACTGGAAACCCTGCAACAGGCGGTATCCAAGGACTCCGGCCCGCTAGCGCGATCGGATGCTCCCCTGGCGGAGCAGTTGGCTCAGGTGGAACAGGCGTTAAACCACCTGGGCTACGATGGATCCCTGCACCAGCAGGTGAAAGCCGAACTGGCCCAAGCGCAGCTCTGGCCCGCGCGCCTGCAAGCCCTACAGGTGGCCCGCCAGGAACTGCCGGAGGTGGCAGCCCGCACCCAAGCCTTATCCCAACGCCTACAGGAAAGCCGCCAGCACTTTGCCCAGGCCACCCAAGAGTTGGAACGGCTTCAGCAACAACTGGCGGAGCATCCCGAGGTTTTGCCTGCTCAGCTGGAAGGGATCCGCCAAACCCTGCGGGAGCACCGCCGGCGGCTGGATGAGGTGCTGTCTCAGATAGGGGCTGCCCAGCAACGGCTACAACAGGCGGTTCAACAGCAGGCGGAGCAAGCCGAGCTGGAACAACAACTGCAGCAGGCCCGCCGCCAGCAGCAGGTGTACCAAGAGCTGGCCAATGCCTATGGTCGCAACGGCATCCCCGCCCTGATCGTCGAAAATGTCCTGCCCGAGCTGGAAGCCCAGGCCAACCAGATCCTGGCCCGCCTTACCCAACACCGCCTGCACCTGCAATTGGTTACCCAGCGCTCCGGGCGACGCTATTGCTCACCGGCCAAGCTGTCCTCCGTAGCGGGACGGAGTCCCTATGACACCCTCGACATCCTCATCGCCGATCCCCACGGCACCCGCCCCTACGAGACCTACTCCGGCGGAGAAGCCTTCCGCATCAACTTCGCCATTCGCCTGGCCCTGTCCCGCCTGCTCACCCAGCGCTCGGGATCCGATCTGCAAACGCTGCTCATCGACGAGGGGTTTGGATCCCAGGATGCCACCGGACGCGCCCAACTGCTGGCCGCCATCAACGCCATCGCCCCCGACTTTGCCTGCATCTTGGTGATCACCCACATCCCCAGCCTGCAGGATGCTTTCCCCCGCCGCATTGAGGTACAACCCTCTCCCCAGGGATCCCGCCTTCACATTCGCGGCTAGCCGGGCCGGTCGGATGGGATCCCGGCACGAGTCTGCAGCCACTGCTGCAACAGGGGTACCAAGGCCTCGCTGAGTTGGTTCCACTGGTCGGGCTTCTGGGCGGTGGTCAGCAGCTCCACCCGCTCCCCCCGAATCACCAGAAAGCCAACCGGCTCGATGCGCACCCCGCCCCCCGCTCCCCCGAACAGACTGGCCGGATCCCCGCCGTTGCCGCGACAGCCAGGAGCAGTCTTTCCAAAGTTACCCCCTCCCCCACCCAAGCCAAAATGCAAGGACATGTAAGGGACAATAATCGTCTCACCAATAGTGATCGGCTGACCAAAGGTTTGTCCCGTTTCCGCCAAAACCTTCAGCTTGCCGAGCACCGCCTCCAGCACCGATTCCACGTTGAAGTCGGATCCCATCTCCGTTGACTCGCCCACCAGACGCTCGGGCAAATCGCGCGCAGTACCTTCCCAGGCTAGTGCAGCCACGCCCAAGAGAGAAAGCCCAAGAAACTCCCCTAATCTTCGTCCGGCGAGCCGGAATAGAGATCTTCCAAACGGCTGCGAGCTTCTTCCAAGCTGGCCGAGCGAATCACCAATAGAGGCTCCTCGGTGAGGTTGCCATCTTCATCCAGCAGCTCTGGGTGAGGGATCCGCTGGCGGGCGCGACGGGGAGAGGTCTTGCGCTCTTCCACGCCCAACGTGATGACATTGGCAACCAAGTTGCGCAGGGCCAAAAAGGCAATGGCCACAAAAGCGATGAGGTAGAGAATCTGCAGCATCACAGGTCAGAGGAGGGGTGAATCTGGCGAAATCGACGGCCCAATTCGGCACATTTCATCAGCAGGCGATGCCATTTTGCCATCAGCCCAGGGTCGATGCCAACCTCTTGATCGGACGCCTGATAAAGCGCTTCGGCCACCTGTAGCTCCGCTTGAGCGGCCAGAACCTGTTCCAGCAAGGACTGTTGCTCCTCTGGGCTGATCAATTCCAGGGTCTCTTCCTGCAAAAAGCGGCGAGAACGCTCAAACCAGTAGCGGTAGTCTTCCAGCAGCGGCCCCAGAATCTCCCGCAACAGCTCGGCTTTGCTCATGGCCTGGGATCCCTCCACAACTGGTTTGGATGAGAAAAGCTTAGCAGAACTTAACCTTCTTTCGCCACAGGGGGGCAGGATTCCAGGTAGGCTTCCATCTCCAGCATCAAGGCTTCGATCTGGGGCAGCAGCTCTGGGGCCTGCTCTTGCCAGTAGCCCCGCTGGTGGGCTTCCAGCAGTCGCTCGCTCATGTCCCGCAGCGCCCAAGGGTTGTGGGATCGCAGGAACTCCTGGACTTGGGGATCCAATAGGTAGGCGCGGGCCAGGCCGGCGTACATGAAATCCGGCACAGCATGGGTGGTGACGTCGTAGGCAAAGAGGTAGTCCAGGGTGGCAGCCATCTCGAAGGCGCCCTTGTAGCCGTGGCGCATCACGCCGGCAATCCACTTGGGGTTGATCACGCGGGCGCGATAGACGCGGTCAATTTCTTCGGCCAGGGTGCGGATCTTAGGGTTGTGGGGACGGGCGTGATCCCCGAAGTAAATCCGCGGGTTGCGGCCCTGGAGCGTTCGCACTGCCGCCACCATCCCCCCTTGAAACTGGTAGTAGTCATCGGAGTCCAGCAGGTCGTGCTCGCGGTTGTCTTGGTTGTGGAGCACAATTTGCAGGTGGGCCAATTGCCGCCGCAGGGCTTCGGGGGCGGGTTGTCCTTCAGCCTCAGCCCGGTAGGCGTAGCTGCTCCAGTTGAGGTAAGCGCGGGCCAGATCCGCCTCAGTTTCCCAGTTTTGTGCCTCGATCAGCCCCTGTAGGCCGGCCCCGTAGGCCCCTGGCTTGGAACCGAAGATGCGCAGCCGCGCCCGCTCCGCCGCTGCTTGCGTTGGGATCCCTTGCTGTTGCCAGTATTCAGTATCGGCCAACACCTGAGCTCGCAAGGGGTTATCGGCTTCCGGCTCCTCCAGATCGGCCACGGCCTGCACAGCTCGGTCAAACAGGGCAATCAAGTTGGGAAAGGCATCGCGGAAGAAGCCGGAAATGCGCAAGGTCACATCCACCCGAGGACGCCCCAAAACGGCCACGGGCAGGATCTCGATATCCACCACCCGTCCCCCATCCCAGCGGGGTTTCACCCCCAGCAGGGCCAGGGCTTCGGCCCAATCGTCGCCGCCGGTGCGCAGGGTGGAAGTTCCCCAGACGGATAGCCCCAGACGACGGGGGTACTCCCCTTGCTCTTGCACGTAGCGCTCCACCACCCGCTCTGCCGCTCGCGCGCCAATTTGCCAGGCCGTTGGGGTGGGAATGGCGCGGATATCCACCGAGTAAAAGTTGCGCCCCGTGGGCAACACATCCACCCGGCCTCGGGTGGGGGCGCCGGAAGCGCCGCTGGGCACGTAGCCGCCGTTTAGCCCCTGGAGCAGGTGATCCAGCTCCTGGGGAGTTTGCTGCAGGCGAGGGAGCAGATCCGTCTCGATCCAATGCAGCACCTGCCTGGCTGTCGGCCCCGGTGGCGGATTGTAAGGGATCCCCTGCAAACGCTGGGCAATCCACAGGCGGGCTTGTGCCTCCAGGGCGGCAACCCCATCTCCGATGTGGCGAAAGCGCTCCCCCTTGGGGCCTTGGGTCGGATTTTGGGAGTGGGGAAGCATCCTACCTCAGGTAAACCGCTGCCCCCAGCCCTACCAACATTTCTTCCGGGGTGATCTTGCCATCTTGGTTGGTGTCGAGGGCATCGAAGACGCGATCCGCCCCCATCCATTCCTCGCGGGTAATGTAGCCATCCCCATCCAGGTCGTAGACGCGAAACACGTCTTGGGCCGCATGGGTAATCACCACTTTGTTGCCCTCCAGCTTGTGTAGCCGCTCGGTGAGCAGGTTTTCCAACACCTCCAGCGCCTTGGAGAAGCCCTGGATCCCTTCTTCCAGCTTTTCTGAGGCCATGCGGTTTTCCCGGTGCATCTGGTCGAAGGTGGCTCTGTCCATCACCAGGCGGGGAATATCCATCTGCTTGGCTTTTTCTGGATCCAACTTGCGCTCCAGGTGACCCTCGGTGTTTTGCAGCTCCGCCAGCAGCGCCGGTGAGATGGTGAGAAGATCGCAGCCGGCCAACTCGATGATCTCCCCGATGTTGCGGAAGCTGGCCCCCATCACTTCCGTCGGAAAATCGTATTTGCGGAAGTAGTTGTAAATCTGGGTCACCGACTGCACCCCCGGATCTTCGGCAGGAGGGTAGCTCTCCCGGCCCGTGTGTTTCTTGTACCAATCCAAGATGCGGCCCACAAAGGGCGAGATCAGCTTCACCCCCGCTTCGGCGCAGGCGATGGCCTGGTGTAGGCCAAACAACAGGGTGAGGTTGCAATGGATCCCTTCTTTTTCCAGGATCTCGGCAGCTCGGATCCCTTCCCAAGTCGAGGCAATTTTAATCAGCACCCGGCTGGGATCCGCTCCTGCTGCCTTGTACAGCTCGATCAGATGGCGGGCCTTGGCGACCGTAGCTTCCGTGTCGTAGGAGAGGCGGGCATCCACCTCGGTCGAGACACGCCCAGGGATGATGGACAAAATGCGCACGCCGAAGGCTACCGCCAATTGATCGATGGCATGGGCCACCACGGCTTTCGGCTCAGCTTTGGATCCCACCTCTTGGCGAGCTTTGAGCAAGGTCTCATCGACAATGCCCTGATACTGAGGCATTTGGGCTGCAGCCGTGATCAATGAGGGGTTGGTGGTGGCATCTTGAGGCTTAAAGCTCTCGATGGCGTTGATATCACCCGTATCGGCGACCACGACAGTCATCTGTCGCAATTGCTCCAGCAAGCTCTTGCTCATGTTCGGCTCCTTGAGATTGCGCTACGCGCCGCTTCTGCGACCTAGTTTCAGTGTTACCCATCCCATTCAGGGATCCCGGTAGACATGAGATTGTCTTAATTCTCTGCCGCTCACCCCCACGTGTGTGGGGACAACGTACTCCCCGAACGGGATCACCTGTCTGTGGTTCGGTTCACCCCCACGTGTGTGGGGACAACCAGAGCACTTCTGAATTGGAACTTCTGCTTGAACGGTTCACCCCCACGTGTGTGGGGACAACGTGACCCCAGCCCCGCCAGCACGTCGTCAACACCGGTTCACCCCCACGTGTGTGGGGACAACGGGTAGTTTATACTCCGGCTTCTTCCTGCCACTCGGTTCACCCCCACGTGTGTGGGGACAACGCCGACCCACGGCAAAGACGTCGTCGACCAGTTGCGGTTCACCCCCACGTGTGTGGGGACAACGACGCCAAGGGATCACCGGCAGCGGTGTGCTGGCTGGTTCACCCCCACGTGTGTGGGGACAACGGTGAATCCCTTGAGCTTGGGCGTCCACTTGTTCGGTTCACCCCCACGTGTGTGGGGACAACCGGCAGGGATCCCAAATGTGATAAGAGCCATGGCCGGTTCACCCCCACGTGTGTGGGGACAACTCTATCGCACCCGTCGGGCGGGGCTGTAGATGCGGTTCACCCCCACGTGTGTGGGGACAACGCCTAACGCCACACACAGACCCAAAACGCCACACGGTTCACCCCCACGTGTGTGGGGACAACTTCTACCGCATTAGCCTGCTGGGCCAGACGCTGCGGTTCACCCCCACGTGTGTGGGGACAACGATGGAACCTTTGTGTTTGACCCGGGTCTTGACGGTTCACCCCCACGTGTGTGGGGACAACCCAAGAAGGGATCCAGCAGCAGGTGGCCCAAGTCGGTTCACCCCCACGTGTGTGGGGACAACGGTAAACTCTCGCAGCTTCGGCGCCCACTTGTTCGGTTCACCCCCACGTGTGTGGGGACAACGTTCTACTGCGCTACAAGTTCCTCAAGGCCAGCACGGTTCACCCCCACGTGTGTGGGGACAACGCCGGATCCCCATCCCCAGGACGCAGCGCGCGTCGGTTCACCCCCACGTGTGTGGGGACAACGAACAAAGTCGCGGGCAATCCTCTCTCTTTCAAGCGGTTCACCCCCACGTGTGTGGGGACAACGCATCTGCTCTAGTTCTTGCAACAGCTCTTGTACGGTTCACCCCCACGTGTGTGGGGACAACGGGTTTGAGCAGGTGACGAAAGTTTCGTCATTTTCGGTTCACCCCCACGTGTGTGGGGACAACGCCTCTCTCCCACGGAGCGACGGCGGGACAGGATCGGTTCACCCCCACGTGTGTGGGGACAACGCCGGGAGGATGACGGCCAAGGGAACAAGAAGATCGGTTCACCCCCACGTGTGTGGGGACAACGACAAGTACGACAGAGCCATGACCACAGCATCTACGGTTCACCCCCACGTGTGTGGGGACAACTGGCTAGAGCACGCAACTCAGGGAGGATGGGATCCGGTTCACCCCCACGTGTGTGGGGACAACGCGATTCTTGGATCGGGATCCTGTGCCGCTATCGCGGTTCACCCCCACGTGTGTGGGGACAACGGTCTTCTCCACCTGAGGCGCCGGAGCTTCATACTGGTTCACCCCCACGTGTGTGGGGACAACCCCGAATACTCCAGATAATCCCTGCTTATACCGACGGTTCACCCCCACGTGTGTGGGGACAACGAGAACCTGACAGTGGAAGCACTAAAAGAGTGCGGTTCACCCCCACGTGTGTGGGGACAACCTCCCACTGCCTGCTCATGGTGCGCCCATCCTACTGGTTCACCCCCACGTGTGTGGGGACAACGTGGTGGATCCCCCTACAGTGCGCTGCCTGGTGCGGTTCACCCCCACGTGTGTGGGGACAACTGGACGATGGGCGTGTAGTCCAGCCTAGCTGACTCGGTTCACCCCCACGTGTGTGGGGACAACGGCCCTCAACAACCTGCCCTGGTGAGAGATTTACGGTTCACCCCCACGTGTGTGGGGACAACGACTTGCCGCGCCAGTCATAGCTATCGCCTAGGAGGTTCACCCCCACGTGTGTGGGGACAACTTGATAGCTACGCAGCAGCATGCACCAGGGATCCCGGTTCACCCCCACGTGTGTGGGGACAACGCCTTGGATGCGCACGCCTTCCAGGATGCTGCGCGGTT
The DNA here is from genome assembly GCF_047462075.1 of Synechococcus sp. R55.2. Lineage (NCBI taxonomy): Bacteria > Bacillati > Cyanobacteriota > Cyanophyceae > Synechococcales > Synechococcaceae > Synechococcus > Synechococcus sp. R55.2. The sequence goes on along the minus strand of NZ_JANSIH010000327.1, from coordinate 11,759 downwards.
CACCCCCACGTGTGTGGGGACAACGTCACGCTGGCGGTGGCAGGTCTGGGACGGGAAGCGGTTCACCCCCACGTGTGTGGGGACAACGCTCAAACCTCTCAACCTCAAACCTCTCGAGGGCGGTTCACCCCCACGTGTGTGGGGACAACACTTCCAATTTTGCTGATTTTAGTAGGTTTTGACCAGCAGAACCCCTTCTATGTCTACTAGCTGCCGTGAGGGATCCCCGATGCTTTTAGCCCAAAATCCCTGCTCCGAGTTGGTGGAGTAGATCATTAGCGCTGAGCCATTGCCTATTTTGCTGGTCACTCGCGCCCACAGTTCTTCTCGAACCAGGGCTGAGACTCGACCGACAAACACCCCTGCTTTTACTTCAAACAGCCAGCGGCTCAGATCGCCCCTCAAGCTGGCTGGGACGCTTTCCAAGATAAAAACCACCATCAGACCGACGTTTCCTCATCTAATTCCTCTCCGTAGCTCACTCCTCCCTCAACAGATCCTTTCTTGTCATCCCAAAGGGATCCCACAAAGTCAGCCTCGTCCTTGGTATTTCTAAAACCTAGAATTGTGTCAACATCATCTACAATTCTTTGCATCAACCGATATTCTGCAAACTTCTCCCGACATAGTCGCCTGGTTCTCGACTCAAGATTTGAGTGTGCTTCGGATGCGGCCTTAAAAGCAGCAGGAATTGTAATCTCTGTCTTGTAGAGATCTGCGACATCATAAACGAAAGATAAGGGTTTGCCCACGTGAATAAACCCCAATGCAGTTGAGTAGCCCACAGCATTTAGGGCCGATTGACAAACAGAGTATAGACAGGCATTAGCAGCAGAAAGAGCTCTGTTAACCGGATCGGAGTGCTCCCATTTTTTGGGTTTGTAGTCTCGACCTCTCCATTTCACCCCCATTTCTTTGCTTAATCGATTGTAAACCGTTCGCACTCGCACCCCTTCTAGGCCGCGGATCTGCTCAAGAGTCAGTCCATCCTTCAAAGGTTCGGTAAATCGAAACGCATACATACGCCGAACCACTTCCAGGTGCTGAGCTGGATCTGCCCATAACTTGGCCTGGTGGTAGAGCCTTTCCACACTACTGGAAGGATGGGATCCACTGGCATAAAAGCGCAGTCCATCTTCACCAACCCACTGAACTGAACATAGGCCATCTGCCAAGTTCTTGATGGCGGCATGAGTAATTACAGCTCCGGGGCCTAGCATCAACGCTGTCAAACTGGCGCAAGGGATCACATACCTTCCATCTTCCTGCAAAACAGCAACAGCCCTGGCATCCTGTTCAATACGGCATCGTTCTACATAGACATAGCTAATGCTGTCTCGAACCTTTGGAATAGATCGTAGACTTGTCGTAACTGGCTTGTTCTCCATACAGATTCTCTTCTAAAAGGCAGAGTGGCTGATTTTACTCAAGGACAAGAGCCCACAGCCGTAAGAGCGGCCTCGTCCAATCCCTTGCTGCACCGCTTTAACCAAAGCCTCGGCATCGGTTACTCGCAATATGCCCTGGAACAACACAGTGTATATGCGGACTAGCCCAGGGATCTCCTTTTTGATCCCAAAGATGTTGGGCGATGGGATCCCTTCTGCAGCTAACACCTCAAATCCATGCCGCTGGCCCTGACGACATAACCACTCCAGTTGATCCGCAAAGCGAAAAAATCCGACAATCTTGTGGGTCTTCTTGTCTCGCTTGCTGGGATTTGCCCGCAGGCGAAACCGAAAGCACTTTCCCTTGGCCAGAACTTCTGCTGTCAGGTCAAAGGTTTTCACCTCTGGATCCCTTTGGACATAGCCCTTTGGCAGGCGAGACCAATCGGGTTGAATCGCAGACTGTACCAAAACAGTGTAGCCATCCGGTTCTTGACGATAGAGAATGCACCAATCAGATCGAGGAGTTTGGGTAGGCTGATCAGGAAAGCCATGCATAATTCGCTGATGCAAAGCATGAGAATTGCTGAGATCCCTTTGCACTAAGAGTTGTCGTTCGTTGAGAACTAGCCGGGAAAGATACATATTGCCTCCGGGAGTGCATAGTATTCTGTCTTAACGGCTCGACGACCGAAACGCCGCGGCTGCCAGCTCAAAGGCACATCCTGACGAATATCCAAGCTATCTGAGACTTCCAACACAAAACGAAGTTGAGATGGATGCTTCTCACGTCTGGAACACTCGTAAGGATGCTGGCGCAAAGCTTCCAGCAAAGGTTGCTCCACAACTCCTATTCGCACAGAGCGGCTTGGAATAAAGCTTTTTCGGCCCAAGAACAGTTGCCAGCGCGGTCTTTCAAGAGCCTGATCCAAAGCTCTGAGTAAATCGGGATCCCCTTCCAGTCCCACCAAGTAATCGCCATCTGCTACGTAGTAGCGCTCGCTGATGGTAGTTTTAGCCTTATTCCTATCGTGCATGTTGTTTTGCACCGTGTGGAAATCCTTGCGCAGGATCCCTTCTTTATTGACTCGCACCCCCATTTTGAGAGCAGCCAGATCACCGACAGGTTCCCAGCGAGGACGGCCCAGCGCGGCACAGAGGATCCCGATTACGGCAGACTTGGTGGGCTCACGACGGCTATCGCGATAGTCGAACTGGCTGTGGTCGCCCCAACTCATCATGGGAGCACGCAATCGCATTAGGAGCGTAGACATGGTTCTAACCCTCCTGACCGCTACCAACAACATCAAGAGCTTCAAGAGCTTTCTGTATAAGACTCTCAACAGAACCTTCCTGGCTGGGTTTGAGCACGCTTAATCTGCTGGACAGCCTATCGAGAGTGACAACCCCCCTATACTTCACATCAGATTCCCCATACATCTTGATAAGCTCTCCCCAGTGAGTATCCAGAGCCTTAACGGCATTTTCCAGCAAGCTCAATCCTGCTTTGGGAGCAACTGGATCTTCGAAAGCATCCACCAAGGAAATAGGCTGACCTTTCCGAACTACCAACATCACCAGTGCAGGCCGAGTGTGAGCCGCAAACCCATTTTGATGTCCGCTGGGAACAGCATGAACAAAGGCCGTAGCAAAAGCTTTGACAATGGATCCCAGATGCTCAGTTCCTCCCAAGTTATGAATCAACTGTTCTTTATCCAGAACAGCAAAGCGATAGTAAGTCGAGCTGTTATACCCAGTCTCACCCATGTGATCGGCTCCGGTATCGTCACTGCCACTCAGATCATCTACGGCTGTAAAGAAATCAAACTCTTGTTGCAAGACATTGACGCTAATTGCATGGGCCACTTGAACAGCAGCATCAACATTTACTGCAGGCAGCGAGGCCATCATACGACCAAACAAAGCCACGTCGCCCGGCTTGCCTGTATCGGTCAGAGCTCTTTCGATGGCTTTGGCAATCTCTTTGGGCAGCTCTCGATTATTCCCGGCTAGACCAGGAGAAACAACTCCCCAGTTTTTAACTAGGACATTGGCAATGGCCTCCAGCTCTGTATAACCTAAAAATAGAATTGTTTTTGTTTTACCGGGCTTTTTCGGGTCTTCCTCTGCTCCCAAATGCTTCAAGGCTAGCTTAGCTGCCAATTCAGCCTTCTCTTCAGAAATCTCTTTCTGGACAAGTAATGCTTTCAGGTTGGGCAGCCACAAACGAGAGCGACAAGCAAACTGATCTGCACTCACATCTGAGTATTGTTGATAATAAAGTCGCACCGCTCGTTTTTGGCACTGGCTAGAAATCCGCGCCCGAGGACGACCACCGAATACCGTAGACTTAGGCATTCCATTTTCATCTCGGTTGAGGTTGGCAGGGCAGAAACTTTGGATCAGGTGAATTTCCAGTCGCATGGTTTCTTTCTCTTTGTTTCGTTGCATGGTGACTTCTCCTTTGAGTTATGGGATCCGAAGATTCTCGATGATCTAGCTAGGAACGAAGCTGTTTTAGTTTGGCTTTCGCTTCTTACATATCGGTTTCGACCTCATCAATTGCCTCAGAAGTTGCATCGTCAACCTCCTTTTTCCCTTCAGATTCAGAAGAAGATATTTGCCAAAAGGTTCTAGCCCATCTGTCCTGAACAATTTGATTAGGATGATTCCATAAGCAAAGGTCAGCGATTAGCGTTGGGTAGTGGACGAAAATCTTCCTATCACTTTTGCTTTTCATTTGTCGCACCAAAGCTGTAATTGGGTATTGAATGTAGTCAAGCTCTGCCTCAAGAAGAGACTTAAATCTTTTCTCTGGGCCTTTGGAGGGTTCAGCGCTGTCTTGCAGTTCACGACAGCTTTTTGCAAAGTTTCTGGGGTCTGGCTCCACGTCTTGGTCATGGTAAACCGAGAGGCAAGCCACAAAAATCCAGATATCCTGTTGCCATTCGGGGATGCCTTCCAAATAGGGCAGTACAAAGGGGTAAACCTTCCACAAATGGTAAGCTTCGCCAGAGAGTGCCCGCTTAAAGGCGGCTCTTGTGCCGTTGTCGTTTTTGACGCGCTCCTGAATTGCTTGTAAAAACCTTGTTGCCCGCTCCAGTCGATTGTGTGATAAAGTCTGGACTCCGGTCATGACTTAGTCTCCTGCTTAGAAACAGCTTGCTCTTTCCTTTGATTTTTCTTTGTGGCTTTTTGGTTTTGGGCTTTCCTTTCCGCCGGGCTGAGGCGGAGATCTGCCAGTTTCCGCTCCAAAATCTGCAGGGCTGCGGCCCTAGCCTGGTAGTTGCGAATAGGTTCTATAGATTCGATAAAGGCTTGGAGGGCAGCAGTTTGGACGGTTTGAGTCCAGGCAGGTAAGGTCTTGGATCCGTAGCGAGTGATCCCATCAGATCCAGTTTGGCTATCTTGAGGCAAAGCATACAGCAGCTCTGGAAAGGCGCGATCGAGATCTGCCCAGTAACGAGATTCTCCATCTAGGGCATTGGCTAGTTTCTCGGGCTCCCCATTTTTGAGGACTTCTGCCATGGAAAAGTAGGGACTACCTTTGAAAGAGCGAAAAATTTGTTGATGACTCTCAGCAATTGCAATAGCACTTTTTAGGCTTTGTGCCAGTTCTAAGTCTGTAACAAATTGAATTGGAGCTGAGAATCGAACTGAGCTCCATCCCAGAGGTTTAGCCTGATCGGCACTCATGCCCAATATTTCAAATACAACTGTATCACTAATCATTTCTTCTGATCTGAGTTCAGCCAACCAATCTACAATCCGGGGACGAGTTTGCTTGTCAGCCGTCAAGAGAAAACTGTCCGCATCGCGCCACAACTGTCTGTGCAGAGATAGACGCACTGGCTTTCCTTCTCGATAGGCAATGCCACATTCCCACTGTCGAGCCTCTACATTATCGGGTAAGGAATTACCCATGGTGATGGCCAGTTGTTTCACTCGCCCCATCTCTGCAACCTCTAAAAATAGCCGCAGCCTCCGCCAGGGAAAAGTTAGATAGTGAATGTATCCTTTGGGAATCTCTTTTTTAGGTTGGCCACTGTAGCCAGTTTCAGTTTCCCAAGTAGGTAGATCTTCTCCAGATACCGCGCTGGGTATCTCATTCTCTGGACTGTACTGCATTAAATTTAACATCAGTGTCTCTTTTAAGCTCTTTCCCCTGAGGAGAACATTGGCAGCATTAATCGTTGGAGTGTTTACGGCAGATCGATTGCCGCTATCTTGCCCCACATAAAAAGCTCTTAGGCTGGTAATATCCACCCCCTGTAGGCGCACCAGCAGTCGAGCAGCTTCTGCTAAGGAAATGCTATAGCCACTCCATTCATGCTCATGAGAGAATACCTCAGATGTGCTCATAGTATGGATTGCGTAGACAGGTACAGCTTTTTCTAGAGTTAGAGCTGTATCCTGCATGAAAGGACGACTAGAATCAAGAAGGTCGAAACGATCTTGCTTACTTTGTAGATAGTCGATGACTTTCCGAGCATTGTCTTGAAAAATATCATTCCAGTGATCTGTATCCCTTGGCCCCTGATAGGCTTGATGCATAATTGCCAATAGGAAACGATAGAGTGCCAAGGTTGTAGGGGGATTATCTCCCCGAATTTCTCGTAAACTTTCCCACTGTTTAAATAATTCAATCAAAGACAGCTCCTGCATCTGAAAATCACGGTCAATCACAGGGATCCACTTTTCTGTTGTGAGGTTAAAGGATTGAGTTGTCATAGATTTCTCCCAGGGGCTAGCTGTTAATCTTCTCGATTGCGACTCCAAGCTTGGGATCCAACCGCAGTCGCCAGTTGTCCACTTGAGCCCACCCTTTGGCATTCAAAACAACATAGCGACAGTTGCGCAACAAGGCAGATGTCCAAGTTTTGGGGTTCTCTTGAGATCGCAGCTTCTTCACAAGTTCCCAGCTAGAGGAAATGCGGGCGCTGTAGGCCAGCAGCTTGCGAATCATAGCTAGACTAGGCTCTTTTTCGAGATCCACCTGCTCTTGAGTGCCAGGAAAAACTAAACCAGTCTCATCTTTTTGTAGGAAGATTGTTGCTACAGAAGGCTGGCCAAGCCGGGTGACGGCTGCGATGGTACTTTCGTCATCCTCTTTTTTCAGCCGAGTGAAGTGGTCAAGTTTTGCATCAGAATAGGGTGGTGGAATCTTCACCTCATTGGCCTGAGCTCTTTTGGCATCTTCCTCTTCAGTTTTATACTTTTCCAAAGAGGCAAGCCAATCCTCAGCATGAATTGTCTCCAGTTCTTCGGGGGCAGGTATTTCCAGATCATATACTGACTCGATCAGAGCATCGATTTCCTCAGGCAGTTGTACATGGTAGCGCTGTCGCAAAGCCAGCCAACTGCGCAGAAGAATGTGGCGATCGTAGATGTGTCCGCTTTCTTGAAAGTCAGCTTTGCCCTCGCCGGTTAAGGCTGGCTCTACAATCCATAAACAAGGGGCAGCCAACTCAGATGGCCGCTTGTCTCGTTGGTGGCGGTGCAGCCGCCCAGAGCGTTGTAAAAGAAGATCAACAGGAGCCAAATCGCTGATCATTAAGTCAAAGTCCACGTCTAGGCTTTGCTCAATAACCTGGGTTGCTACCAGAACGAATCGAGAAGGGCGGCAGTAGCCGTTTTTGCCAAACTTCTCCAGGCATTCTTTTTCAATCTCTTCTCGATCCTTGAACAAAAAGCGCCCGTGAAATAGGCCCAGCTCCTCTGGCGGAAAATGCTTCTGGAGACGCTGAAAAACTTCTTGGGCGCGATTCACTGTTGAGCAGATAACGGCAACGCATCCACCCGATTCAGACAGCACTTGCGAGAGTTCTTCAGGCCACCGATCATCTTTGACCCAACGGATCCCTAATTTTCGGCGCACATGATCTGAGGGTTTAAAAGGCTGAGCTAGGGCTTCTCCAGAGGCAAAAATCGTAATGCGGGGATAGCTGGCAGCAGGGAGATTGGGCGGGGGTTGATTGCAGCCTCTGGCGTAGGCAGCCAGTAGTCGCTGGCGGGTGCTGACAGGCAGGGTAGCGGAAAGGGCAATCACCGGGGATCCCAGTACTGCTGCCCATTCCAAAAACCGCTCCAGCAGGGTGCTCGTGTAGAGGTCGTAGGCGTGGATCTCGTCTAGGATAATCGTGCGCCCCGCCAAACCAAATAGGCGGACAAACTGGTGGCGTGCTTGTACTGCCCCCATCAAAGCTTGGTCAAGGGTGCCCACGCCGTAGGCACTGAGCAACGTCCGCTTGCGGGCCGTATGCCACTCGCTGGCGAAAACCCCCTTGCCCTCCTGGTCGCAAACCTGCTCTAGGCGACAGACGGTATCTAGGTAATCTTCTTTGAGAGCCGCTGCCCCATGGCTGAGGGTAAGGTTCACTACAGCATTGGGATAGCGCTTTTGCAAAAATGGCCTGACGCGCTCGAACATGGCATTGCTGGTCGCTTGGGTAGGCAAGCCAATGTAGAAACCGCCGGTTCCGGTTTGATGCTGCAGGTGATCTGCCAGGTAGAGCGCTGCTTCGGTTTTGCCTTCCCCCATTGAGGCTTCCACCATGACCAGACAGGGTGGGGCTAGCTTGTCCCTTAGGTCAATGGCTGCCATTTGCAGGGGTCGAGGCTCGGTGATGAAGTCGAAGAGCGTCTTAAAAGCAAGAGGGGCACCTGTGGTGGGCGCGACCCAACCTTGGGCTTTCAAGGCTTGTTGGGCTTTTTCGGCTAACCCTGGGGCATAAGCCTCAAAGGGTTCGTCGTTGGCGTAGGGGAAACTCTCAGAGTTGGAAGCAATCCAGTCGGAAACCGTTGTCAGGCCGGCTAACATCATGGCAGCAGCATTGTTGCAGCGGTCGGGGAGCTCCTCTGTCCTCAACCCAACAAAATCACGCTATTGTCTAAAGATCTCCCGACGAAATGGGATCCAAACTCCTCGACCGACATCATCTGAGAAAAGACCTTGAATATCATGGGATGTCGGAAAAAAGCCATGATGACCACCCACAATTTCTGCTAACCTTCGGGCCAGTTTCTTTTGCAGGCCAAGCTCTTCCAAAAAGCCGGGTAGGGTTGCAGCGGTAACAGTTCCATGAGGTGTTTCTTGTCCGGTAGTGGGATAGCTGCGCCACAGATCGTAGAGATTGGCTCCCACCAGGGCTTTTCCCACTTCGCTAACTTGAAATTGAAAAGCAGGACTGACTTTGCCCAGGTCATGACACCCAGCCATAAAGCCGCAGAAGCGCACCAAGGGATCCCCTTCCAGCCCCAAACCTGCCGATAGCTGCCGGCGAGCAACCGGGCTGAGGTACGTTTTCACGATCTCCATGGCCACGGCGGCTGTGTCCGCCAGGTGACAGAGGACTGGATGATACAGAGGTTGGCCATTGTCTCGGAACTGCCCCTGTCCGGTCTTGGCCCAAAACCGGGGTTCGTTCATGGGGATACCTCCTCGTCGATGTACTGCTGGCTCATATCGCGGATCTCCTGCCGCATCATGTCCACCAATTCCGGCGGATCCAACACTTTGGCCCCTCTGCCATAGCCCAATACCCAGCGCTTCACATCGTTCATCCCCCGCACCGTCATGCGCAGAATTAGGGATCCATCGGGCTGTTCTTCAATCACCTGGGTCGGATGCCAGCGCCGCTCCCGAATAAAGGGGGCTGTCTGGGCGTCAAACCAAATCCCCACCTGCCGAGGGATCCCACCCGCCTCATGTTGAAAAATCATCGCCATATGGGCTTTGGGATCAAAATTGGGATCGATCTCAAAAGTTTGCGGCAAGGTTTTGAGAGCCAGGATCCTGTCTACTCGAAACCAGCGCACTTCCTGTCTTTTGTGGCACCAGCCGATGACATAGGGATTCGTCCCCCGGTAGATGTGCAACAGATAGGGATCCAGCTCTCGTTCCGACACTTGATCGCCCCGACTGGCGGTGCGGTAGCGCATCCACACTCGCCTTTTTTCCCGACAGGCATCCTCCAACTGCTGCCAAATCTCCCAATCCAGATGGGTTTCTGCTCCTGCGCGAAAAATGAGCCGGTCATCGGCCACCTGCTGTAGATCCAGCCATTCCTGCTCTGGGAGCCGTTGAGCCAGCCGCCCAATCGCCGAGCGCAACTGTGGGGCATAGGCGGATCCCGCATAGGCTTCCAGCATTCTGGCCCCCAGTGTTAAGGCAAACAGTTCCCCTTTGGTGAGAGATATTGTCGGCAACCGCCATTCCAGATCGGTGTAGTGATATCCTTTTTCGCGGTTGGTTTTGATGGGAGCTTGAAAGCGGTCTTTCAAGAAGCTGATGTCCGCCCTAACCGTTCGTTCGCTCACTTCCAGAGCTTTGGCCAGCGAAGAGGCTGTCTGCCTCTGCCCGGAGCGCAGCAACATATCCAGCTTCAAAACCCGCTCTAGCTGACGTAGCATTGCTTACTTTGGTGAGGATGAGCGCATTCTAAACAACTCACCCGGCAAAAGCGCTTCCGACTTCTCTAAAGGTTTGCTGAAGATTGAAACCTTTTGGGCGCAGGGAGCAACCTGGATCCCGTCGGATGGAATCAGGGGGATCCCTCTGCAAGGTGGGAACGGCCACGGCGACGCTTCATCTGACTTGGCTGCGCAATTGCCGCAGGAGCCGCTCGAACTCCTCAGGAAGGGGGGCAGTAAAGTGCATCGGCTGGCCGCTGCGCGGGTGGATGAAGGAAAGTTTCCAAGCGTGAAGGGCTTGGCCGCTCAGTTTGACAGGGCTGGTTTTGCTCTGGGTGTAGAGGGGATCCCCGACAATCGGCAGGCGCAAATGGGCAGCATGAACCCGAATTTGATGGGTGCGCCCGGTCTCCAGCTCAAACTGCATCAGGGTGTAGTTGCCCAGCCGCTCCAACACTTGCCAGTGGGTTACCGCCACTCGCCCTTGGCCAGGGGTCAGGACGGCCATTTTCTGCCGATCCACCGGGTGCCTCCCAATGGGGGCAGAGACGGTGCCTTGGCTTTGGGCCGGCCGGCCAAACACCACCCCCAAGTAGATGCGCCGGGCGGTTTTGGCCTGGATCTGGGCTTGTAGGTGCTGGTGGGCCTGATCGTGTTTGGCAATCACCAGGGCACCAGTGGTGTCTTTGTCAAGGCGATGGACAATACCTGGACGCAGCTCGCCGTTGATGCCTGAAAGATGGGGGCAGTGGGCCAGCAGGGCGTGCACCAGGGTGCCACTGGCGTGGCCGGGGGCGGGGTGCACCACCAAACCGCGGGGCTTGTTGATCACAAGCAAATCGTCATCTTCGTAAAGAATGTCCAAGGGGATCGGCTCCGGCTGCAGGGCAGTCGGGGTGGCTGGCGGGATCCGCACCTCGACTTCATCCCCAGCTTGCAGGGGGCGATCCTTATCCCGGCAGGGCTGCCCATTGAGCCAAACCTGGCCCTGGCGGATAAGCTGCTGCAGGCGCGACCGCGACAGCTCCGGCAGTTGCTCTGCCAATCCTCGATCCAGCCGCAAGCCCTGCTGTTTTTCCGTCACCCTGATCTGGCGAATGTCTGCTGCAGCCTCCTTGTGGCCCTCCATGCCGTTGTTGCCCAAATTGACTTCTTTGACCATTGTGGCAGCCCGGCTACTTTTGCACTGAGTAAAAAAGGTCGAAGATTTGCAGAAACTTCCGCAGGCAGGTGGTGGGGGGATCTGCCTTGTCTCATCGCCTTCTAAGCCTTCTTGGGGGGATCCCTGGGCAATTTTAAGGGGCAGAAAATCCTGACTAGAGTGAGGCTATGGCCCCCCAAGAATGAGTTGGGCCGAGTGTTGGCATAGGAGAGCCGGGAGCGATCCCAAGCCGACAACACAGCACACCCCAGCAATTGGCGTTGGCTCAATGGATCGCTCAATGGATCTAAGAAGGAGGTAAGACATGTCGGATGGAGCAACCAGGGGATCCCAGCTTCAGCAACCCTCTCAACCCCAGCTTGGCTCAGAGCCGCCTTTGGTCTTGCCCCTGACGGAGGTGGGGCTGCGGGACGTTGCCCAGGTGGGCGGGAAAAACGCCTCCTTGGGAGAAATGCTGCAGCAGCTCACCTCAAAGGGGATCCAGGTGCCGACAGGATTTGCCACCACCGCCCATGCGTATCGCCAGTTCATCGCCTCTGCGGGCCTAGAGGAGAAGTTGCAGGAGATTTTCAAAGACTTAGACATTGAGAATGTCCAAAATTTGCGCGAGCGGGGCAAGGCTGCCCGCACCTTGATCTTGCAAACTCCCTTCCCCCCTCAGCTAGAGCAGGCCATCGCCGAAGCCTACCAAAAGCTGTGCGAGCGCTACGGCCCCGACACCGATGTGGCGGTGCGCTCCAGTGCCACGGCAGAAGACTTGCCGGATGCCAGCTTTGCCGGCCAGCAGGAGACCTACC
>NZ_JANSIH010000326.1:0-3779 GCF_047462075.1 Synechococcus sp. R55.2 | reverse complement strand
GGGGGTATCCCAAGAAATTGGAAACGTTAACCAATTCTGGTTATACTTAAGAAACTCTCGTTCCCCCTTCGGGGGGATCCCTAGAAATTGGAAACGTGATATCAACACCGAGACGTTCTGCGATATTTACAAGAGGTTCCCCCTTCGGGGGGATCCCTAGAAATTGGAAACGGCTTCCTGGGCCCACTCTTGCGCACGCTGGCGCTTCTGGAGTTCCCCCTTCGGGGGGATCCCTAGAAATTGGAAACTTCGAAGATCATGCACTCATGGAGACAATCAGCCATTGTTCCCCCTTCGGGGGGATCCCTAGAAATTGGAAACTTCCATACATTTGGAGGCCCACTCATAGAGATCTTTTGCCTCTGTTCCCCCTTCGGGGGGATCCCTAGAAATTGGAAACTAATATCACTGAGTACTCTATTCAGTATCAGTTATGCCAAGAAGTTCCCCCTTCGGGGGGATCCCTAGAAATTGGAAACGCGGTGGTCTAGGTTGGGATGCTACCTCCTTCAACTTGGATGTTCCCCCTTCGGGGGGATCCCTAGAAATTGGAAACAACCCAACGCTGTCTTTGGGCACACCAGTACATTGAACGACCGTTCCCCCTTCGGGGGGATCCCTAGAAATTGGAAACACACCTCCCCACTTGGGTCGGTGTATACAGCTCGGTGCTTGTTCCCCCTTCGGGGGGATCCCTAGAAATTGGAAACGCACGACTCTTTGGAGTCGCGAAGAAGTAGAGTTCATGTTCCCCCTTCGGGGGGATCCCTAGAAATTGGAAACTGGCGCATATACAAGCGCTTGCTCCCATAAATGTAGCGGGTTCCCCCTTCGGGGGGATCCCTAGAAATTGGAAACGAAAATCTCTGGGCGCTAAGTAAAGTTTCTTGTCCTTTACGTTCCCCCTTCGGGGGGATCCCTAGAAATTGGAAACATGAGGAATGGCCACAATGTAGTCACCATTGACCGCGGAGTTCCCCCTTCGGGGGGATCCCTAGAAATTGGAAACGGTAGTTGTTAATCTGAACCAGTACCCGCTCTTTATGCTGTTCCCCCTTCGGGGGGATCCCTAGAAATTGGAAACCTTCTGGTGGTTCCAATACATTGTTTTCCCGGCAATTTGTTCCCCCTTCGGGGGGATCCCTAGAAATTGGAAACGTGAAGTATTCGCGCACAAGTAGTGATGTACGAGTAGCGCTGCAGTTCCCCCTTCGGGGGGATCCCTAGAAATTGGAAACAACGGGCTATAATCAATTGGTGCACACGACCTGAGCAGGTCGTGTTCCCCCTTCGGGGGGATCCCTAGAAATTGGAAACGATGACTTCACAGTCTGCGGTGGAGGTCTAACCCAGGACCGTTCCCCCTTCGGGGGGATCCCTAGAAATTGGAAACCGTACAACTTCGGTAAACCTGTTTACGAACCACCCAAGTTGGTGTTCCCCCTTCGGGGGGATCCCTAGAAATTGGAAACTCCACATACGTCTATTTGGTATACGTCGTATTCGGGGCTGGTTCCCCCTTCGGGGGGATCCCTAGAAATTGGAAACAGAAAGAGAGTTAGTTCATGCTATTCCTCCCGCTGAGCCAGATGTTCCCCCTTCGGGGGGATCCCTAGAAATTGGAAACAATTTAGCTTCCATGATTATCCTCCTATAGGCAGGTGGTTCCCCCTTCGGGGGGATCCCTAGAAATTGGAAACTTGACAGAACACGATCAGTGGATTGAGGACAACTTAAAGACGTTCCCCCTTCGGGGGGATCCCTAGAAATTGGAAACGTTTGTGAACGCTTCTGTGGCTACTGGCTAGTAGTCGAGTTCCCCCTTCGGGGGGATCCCTAGAAATTGGAAACTGTAGGTGGGGTCGTATACGTAGGTCCAGATGTTAGGGTTCCCCCTTCGGGGGGATCCCTAGAAATTGGAAACTTCGTTGAATGAACTGTTTGGTGAATGGGTTATAGATAGTTCCCCCTTCGGGGGGATCCCTAGAAATTGGAAACTTCAAAAAATGGCTGTTATGGCTGTTTGGGAAGAGGTTCCCCCTTCGGGGGGATCCCTAGAAATTGGAAACATCAGTCGTATCGACTTCAACAAGGTCTACAACTTTTCTAAGTTCCCCCTTCGGGGGGATCCCTAGAAATTGGAAACCAGAGCCCCAAATCTGGGAGTTACCCAGAATTATTCAGTTGTAAGTTCCCCCTTCGGGGGGATCCCTAGAAATTGGAAACCGAAGAAAAGGGCAAGAGCGCTTGCCCTGCAGATTTATTGTTCCCCCTTCGGGGGGATCCCTAGAAATTGGAAACTAGGTAGAGACGCCGGCTACCATGCTGGTAGGACTGCACGTTCCCCCTTCGGGGGGATCCCTAGAAATTGGAAACAGGGGCTTTCCGCCTCGATCTCGATGTTCTGGGGCGAACACGTTCCCCCTTCGGGGGGATCCCTAGAAATTGGAAACTTAAAAATACTCGTTCTCACTCTGTTAAATTATTAATGTTCCCCCTTCGGGGGGATCCCTAGAAATTGGAAACTTTAGTCACTTTCTCGTATGCCCGCTCGAGATCTTGTTGTTCCCCCTTCGGGGGGATCCCTAGAAATTGGAAACGTGGTTTGGAAAGAAAAGTTTAGGTCATGCTATTCTTCCTGTTCCCCCTTCGGGGGGATCCCTAGAAATTGGAAACACGTTGGAGTGCGGCTTCAGCCTGCGCCCGTTGCTGCCGAGTTCCCCCTTCGGGGGGATCCCTAGAAATTGGAAACTCTCTATAACGTAGAAGGTTTCGTCCTGGACTATGAGTGTTCCCCCTTCGGGGGGATCCCTAGAAATTGGAAACCTGGCTCGGCGATTTGTCTTTTGCCTTGGCGGTAATTGTTCCCCCTTCGGGGGGATCCCTAGAAATTGGAAACGGTCTAGATGGGTTACACGACCCGTTCTCAGGCAAATTGTTCCCCCTTCGGGGGGATCCCTAGAAATTGGAAACCTCCTGGGTGTGTTGGGGAGGGGCTAGTTACTCGAGGTCAGTTCCCCCTTCGGGGGGATCCCTAGAAATTGGAAACGGCTCGCAGAGCCTCCAGGACAAAATCGAGGAACTGGTGTTCCCCCTTCGGGGGGATCCCTAGAAATTGGAAACTCTGAATACTCAGATTAGACACTAACCGCAACATTGGCAGTTCCCCCTTCGGGGGGATCCCTAGAAATTGGAAACTCGGACTCTAGTCTTCAACAAAGGCTGCCAATACGGCAGCCGTTCCCCCTTCGGGGGGATCCCTAGAAATTGGAAACCGTGGTCACAGTGGTGGTAAACCACTGCGTAGTACTGCTCGAGTTCCCCCTTCGGGGGGATCCCTAGAAATTGGAAATTTTTATCAGGTCTATGAATACATCTACGACCTCGACTTTAAAGCTCCGCTTCGGGGGGATCCCTAGAAATTGGAAATTTTTATCCCTGTAAAGGGAGGCTAACCATGATCACAGTTCCCCCTTCGGGGGGATCCCTAGAAATTGGAAATCGATTTGGCTAGAGTTGAGCTGGATCTTATTGATAGTGTTCCCCCTTCGGGGGGATCCCTAGAAATTGGAAACAGGGTGCTTTAGGTTTTTAACCTATTTCATCTCAATTAGTTCCCCCTTCGGGGGGATCCCTAGAAATTGGAAACCAGCCTTCACTTAGCCAAGAGTTAGCTAGTCGGATGTTCCCCCTTCGGGGGGATCCCTAGAAATTGGAAACCACACGTACACCTAGCCGCGCTCTTCTCTAGGCGGCGTTCGTAGACGTTCCCCCTTCGG
>NZ_JANSIH010000325.1:0-578 GCF_047462075.1 Synechococcus sp. R55.2 | reverse complement strand
CGCCGCCCCGAGATGGTGGCCGGTCGAGTGCGCCCTCCCCGCCTGGATCTAGCCAACGAATCGCTGCTGCGCGCTCACATCCACGCCGTTTGGTTGGCTCAGGTGCGCCTGCCCCTAGGCAATTCCATTGAAACCGTCATCGACGCGGATCGGGAAGAGCTGCCCCTCAGGGAGACAGTGGCCCAGCAAATCCAAGTTGAGGAGTCTGCCCGCCAACAAGTGAAGGAGCAGGTGCAGAAGCTGCTGGCCGCCGATCGCCAACTCCTAGATAAAAGCGGCTGGTTTAGCGAGCGCTGGCTTCAGCAGGTCATTGAAGAGGCACCCCAGGCTTTTGACCGAGCTTTCGATCGCTGGCGAGAGCTCTATCGGGCTGCCACGCAGCAGTTGGAAGCCGCTAACCGCCAGCTCCAGACGACTCGCCAAAAGAAAGACCAACAGGAAGCCGAGCGCCGCCAGCAAGAAGCCCTGCGCCAGCGCAACTTGCTGCTGCAGATTGGAACCCAGCGGGAGGAAAGCGACTTCTATCCCTACCGCTATTTGGCTAGCGAAGGCTTCTTGCCCGGCTACAACTTCCCTGC
>NZ_JANSIH010000324.1:0-3802 GCF_047462075.1 Synechococcus sp. R55.2 | reverse complement strand
GGGATCCCGGGTGATCCGGTTGCGCGGCTGGCAGGTGCTGGGGCTGGCCTTGAAACTGGTGTGGCTCGCCCTTTCGCGCCGGTGGGACAGAGTCCTGCGGGCAACCAGGGGGGATCCCCGGCAGAAATAGCCAATGGGAAAGCTGGCCTCAGGAGAAAAGTGCTGTGGGGGAACCGCACCGCTGACGTGGTCAGACCGGCTGCAGCGCCGGGCGGCAATTCAACAGAGGCATGACCCGTTCCCCAAATCGCTGCACATCGGCAACAAAATCCGGGAATGTGAACAGGATCCCATCGATGCTGGTTTGGCCGGCGATGCGATCCAGTTCTCTTGCCACAGTTTCATAGGAACCGATGAGGGTTGGGATCCCCATAAATGCCTCTGCCTGGTAGCTTTTCACGTTCACCCCCACCGGATCTGTGTTGGCTGCCCCTTTCCAGCCCAGCAGGGCCTCGATATCCCCCCCTTCCATGTAGTGCTCTGCAACAGCTTCGGCTTCCGCGTCGGTTTCTCCCATCACCACAGTAAACAAAGCGTAGGTACCCACAGTGCGTCCCACCCGTTGGCCAAGCTCCTTCAGCCGATCGCTCATGCGACCAGCCTCTTCAACGGGAGCCAAGATGAAGTTGTGGTTGCCCATTTCCGCCGTAAAGCGCATACCCCGCTCTGAGTGCCCTGCGCAAACAATCGGGATCTCCCGCGAAGGGCGAGGCTGACAAACGCAGTCTTCCAACTGAAAATACTTGCCCTGATAAGAAACACGCCCTTGCTCCCAGAGCAGCTTCATCACCTGCACATACTCGGTGGCGTAGTCGTAGCGATAGCTGTAGTATTCATCCCCCGGCCACAGGCCCATTTGCGAATATTCCAGCTTGTTCCAGCCGGTCACGATGTTGAGGCCAAACCGTCCTTTGCTGATGCTGTCCAGAGTGACACACATGCGAGCGGCCACAGCAGGGTGGAGCGTAGGCAGAGCCACCGAAGCGTAGAGATGGATCCTTTCCGTCACCGCCGCCAAGCCCGCCATTAGGGTAAAAGACTCCAAGGCGTGATCCCAAAACTGGGTTTTCCCCTTAAACCCCCGCCACTTCACCATGGACAGGACAAATTCAAAGCCATACCGTTCCGCCAAGAGGGTGATCTGCTTGTTCAGCTCGAAAGTTGGCATATATTGCGGCGAATTCACCGAGATGATCCAGCCGTTGTTGGCGATGGGGATAAACACCCCAAACTGCAGATACCTCATCGTCCAGTCCTCTCTCGATAAAGCCCTTGGGGAAACAGGCCAAAAACCCCCTGCCCTATCTAAGTCGGTCAGAGGCGAGGAAATGGTGTGCAACACTACTGGGTAAGCCAGGAAGGGATCCCGAACGATGTGCTCCCCACCGCCAAGGCAACCAGCGCCGGAACAGCCTCGGCGAGCACAACTTTGATTTGAACAGGTGAAGCAAAAGAAGATAAAGAAGATATCTTGGTCTTGGTTGGCCCCGCCCTTGTAGATCCCATCGCTGCTCCGCTGTTGAGGCCAACTTCAGTACTCCGCACCGCTAACGCGAATCGGTTAGCTAGGGGAATGGGTTTGGGCAGTTCCCAACCTAAGGGGTAGGCGTGGCAGGGGGAATGCGCAGCTCCACAGCCGTGTCCAGGCGGGAGCGTGGGGGTGGGGCTTCTCCCTGAGCCAGTTCTAGGTATTGGGCCAGCGGGTGATTTTCCTTCCAGCGGGATCCCACCTCAGCAGCCATTTGGGTGACTTGGATTTGATAAAGCTGGGCCAGCTCGGCAGCATTGAGGTTGCTCCGCTCCACCTGATCGCGACTGGCCTCGGCCAGGATATCTACCACAAGGTTGCCTTGCTCATCAAACCGCCACAGTTCCAGGCGGCTGCGGGAACGCAGGCTCAACTCCGTTGGCGAAGCTGGTCGAGTGAGGACATCGACGCGGGCGATGACGATGGCTTCCAGGCCCAGGTAATCGAAAAATTGGCCCACCGCCTCCGGCTTGCGGCGATCCCACTCAAACAGCTCGTAGATGGGCCAGCCCACCTTCTGCAAAATGGGCTGAATGCGACGGTTGTCCAGAGGCACCACCTTCTCGCCGTTGGGGATCAAGCCCAGACGCACCGCCTCTATGGCCAGGCGCTGGCCCAACAGTTGGGTATGCTCCAACCCTCCCACCCCCAAAATGCCAAGGCGACGGCGGGGTTGAGGCCGAATCGGCACCTGCAAAACCACATCCACAGGGGTGGTCAGGCCCGCTTGCAGGAGGATCTCCTGCTCTGCCTTTTCATAGTCGGGGTGCCACACCGTCAACAGCCAACGCCCGGCTGGGGCATGGTCTAGCTCAAAAGCGCCCCGCTCATCGGTTTGAATCGGCTGATTGGGGTTCTCCATGCCCTCCAACTGCACCTGTGCCCCCGCCACAGGTTGTCCCACGCTGTTGCTCACCTGCCCCACCAGCCGCGCCGTTCCCTGGGGCTGCCCTTTGTCTTGAAAGGGAAACAACGGCGTCAACCGTGGAATGGGGGTGGCCGGAGCCTGAGCCAGCGCTCCTGAAGTCAGTGCCAGCCAGCCGCAGAGGGCCAGACTGCCTGTTCGCGAGAGCGTCGCGTAGCGATAGCTGATCCTGCGCCGGAGAGGATGGAAGAAGAGAAGAGGCATGGCGAAGGTTGCATCCGGTAATAGCAGTCGGTTCTATTCTGCTTTGCGCCACTGACGGGTGCTGCAGGGATCCTCACCCAGAAAAGGGGTTGTTGGTTTGCCATTGTTGGACAAACACCGGCACCATGTTGCGCACCTGCAGCCGAAACAGGCCCGCTGCCGCATCTTCAAACATCGGATCCCCGCCCACATCATCCCGCCCATAGGCTTCGTAGTAGCGAGCCCGATCCCCAGGCCGATCCCTCTGCAAGTCCACCACCACCACCACCCCGCGGCTGCGCAACTGGTTGGGGGTGAAATTGGGAATTTCCACCGGCACCGTCGGGGCCACAAAGCGTAAGGCCGTATTCAGCAGAGAGTTGCCCTGGCGGTTGTAGTCCCGCGAGATCTGCATCTGGGTCAAAAGGATGTAGCGCAATCCCAGGGCATCCCCGATCACCTTCAGCTTGGCCAAATCGGAGGTGTAGCGCTCATCCCGATCCAACAAAGTCAGGCCCTGGGTGAGGGGCAGAAGCGGCTCAAACCGGGGATCCGGCCCCAGAGGCCCCTTCAAGAGCAGTACCGGTCGCTGGGGCTGCAACTCCTTCAGGGCCATGCTGAGGTGGCGGGCCAGCTCATCCGAGTAAACGGGTTCATCCGGCAAAAGGCCAATGCCCTCCGGCTGGCGGGTCGGTTCCCCTGGCGGCAGGCGAATATCCTGAGTGGAGACAAAGCCGGCCCGGACTTCCACCTGGGTGCTGGTCAGGGGAAAACCCGGCACCTCCACATCTACCAAATACAGGCCAGCCGGCAGTTCCGGCAGCACATAAGTGCCGTCGGCAGCAATGCGGACGGTTTGCCTGGGTTGGGTTGGCGTGGCGGCCAGGTGCAAAACCCCGGTCTGAACGGGTTGGCCGGCAATATCCAGCACCCGCCCGGTCACCACACCGCGGTTGCCTGGAGAGGGGACTCCCCCGTTCAGGACCTCTGTCCCGCCGTCGCCAACTTGAGCCTGAATATCCTGCAAACGGCGCAAAGCTGGGATCCCTGCTGCCACCACCCACAGATCCCGCTCCCCCAGCATCACCAGACCCGTCGGCTGTCCCTGCAGCCGGAGCGAGGCCACCAATCGCCGCGTGTGTAATTCCACCAGCTGCAGGGGGTCG
>NZ_JANSIH010000323.1:13848-20767 GCF_047462075.1 Synechococcus sp. R55.2 | reverse complement strand
CGCCTGGGCATGCTGGAGCAGCTGGCGGGCCGCCCGTTCAAAATCCTCTCGCACCGTGCAGCAGAGGCAACCATTGTTGAGCTGCATCAGCCCCCCCTCGGGCATGTTGACCAACTCGCCATCGATGGAAATCTCGCCAAACTCGTTGAGGATAACCCCAATGCGCAACCCATGCTCCTCTTCCAAGATGCGCTTGAGCAGCGTGGTTTTGCCACTGCCCAAAAAACCTGTCAAAATCGTCACCGGAAGCTGAGCTTTCATATCAGGTGAGGCTGAACTGACAAGCGGCCAACAAACCCTTCTCTCAAGTTCCCCAGAAGCTCTACTAGCTTAGCTTTAGGGTTGGCTCTCCAGGATCTGGACAAGGGGGAACGACCGCTCCCACCCAAATTAGATCCTCTAACCCATCAACTAGTTATCCAACTATTTATTAATGTCCTCTGGGCGTTGGGGCAGACTCTCTCCTGAGGATCCCTGGGGACGAATGAGCTCGATCGGCAGGCCATCGGGATCGGCGATGAACGCCACTTCATAGACCTGGCCCCCAATTTGCTGGAGCTGGGGCGGCAGCAGCAGGGTAAGGGGCACTTGCGCTCGCAAATGTTCTAGGTAGTTGGCCAGGGATCCCCATTCGGGGCCCACCTCAAAAGCGGGGTGATAGTAGCCCACATAGTGGGGATCCCCAAAGGGATCCGGGGCAGGATGGGGCTGCGGCACTTGCATCAGCTCCAAACGCCCCCAGGGGCCGCGCATCCAGCAGGCCAGCGTGATCCCGGCAGTAAAACGTTCTTCCACCGCAAAGCCCAACCCCTCGTAAAAGGCGATGGAGCGGAAGATATCGGCGGTGCGAATGGAAAAATGGTGTAGTTTCATCGTCCTGCAAAGCAGCCAGATGGGGGCAGACCGCTCAGATCAATCGCCGCTGACGGCTGGTCAAGCGCAGGTAGACTTGCTACGCTCCAGAAAAGTAGGCTGTCTATCTTAAGCACCTCTTGCAGTGTATGCTGGCCCGCCCAATCCTTGGGGCGGGAAATGCGACAACCTAAGCCGATTGCTGCCAACCTCAATTATGCCTAAGCTGGTCATTGTCGAATCTCCCACCAAAGCCCGTACCATCCGTGGGTTCTTGCCTGCGGGGTATGAGGTTCAGGCCTCGATGGGACATGTGCGGGATCTTCCCGATTCGGCATCTGAAATTCCAGAAGAATTGAAAGGAGAAGAGTGGAGCCGCCTGGGGGTCAATGTCCACGCCGACTTTGAGCCCCTCTACGTCATCCCCAAAGACAAAAGAAAGGTGGTCAAGGAGCTGAAAGAGGCCCTCAAGAAAGCCGACGAGCTGATCCTGGCCACCGACGAAGACCGCGAAGGGGAAAGCATTAGCTGGCACTTGCAGCAGGTGCTGCAACCCAAAGTGCCCACCCGCCGCATGGTGTTCCACGAGATTACCCGCGAGGCCATTCAGGAGGCGCTGCAAAACTGCCGTGAGGTGGATGAACAACTGGTGCGTGCCCAGGAGACCCGCCGCATCTTGGATCGCCTGGTGGGCTATACCCTGTCGCCGCTGCTGTGGAAAAAAATTGCCCCCAAACTCTCGGCAGGGCGGGTGCAGTCGGTGGCGGTCAAGCTTTTGGTGGATCGAGAGCGGGAGCGGCGCGCCTTCAGAAAAGCCTCCTACTGGGCTCTGAAGGCAGAGCTGCAGCCGAGCACTGCCTCCCAGGAGCGGCAGGCTGTCTTTTCGGCAGAGCTGGTGAGCCTAGCCGGCAAGCGATTGGCCAGCGGGCAAGACTTCGACCCCAGCACTGGGCGGCTTGTCGCCGGGCGGGATGTAGTGCTGCTGGATCAAGCCCAGGCCGAAGCCCTGCGGGAACGTCTTCTGGGCAAAGCCTGGATCGTCAGCTCTGTGGAAGAGCGCCCCTCCACCCGCAAACCTGCCCCTCCCTTTACCACCTCCACCCTGCAGCAGGAGGCCAACCGCAAGCTGCACCTGTCGGCCCAGCAGACGATGCGCATTGCCCAAAAGCTCTACGAAGAGGGCTACATCACCTACATGCGCACCGATTCGGTCCACCTGTCGGAGCAGGCCATCCGCGCTGCCCGCGCCTGCGTGGAGTCGATGTACGGCAGAGAATATCTCAGCCCCGAGCCCCGTCAGTACACCACCAAAACCAAAGGGGCGCAAGAAGCCCACGAGGCCATTCGTCCTGCTGGATCAGAGTTTCGCCTGCCCAGCCAAACCCCCCTCTCCGGCCAGGAGCTGGCCCTCTACGACCTGATCTGGAAGCGCACCGTCGCCAGCCAAATGGCTGAGGCGCGGCAGACCCACACCATCGTACTCATCGCCGTAGACGATGCGGTGTTCCGGGCCAGCGGCAAGCGCATCGATTTTCCCGGCTTTTTCCGCGCCTATGTGGAGGGATCCGACGACCCAGAGGCGGCTTTGGAAGATCGGGAGGTGCATCTGCCTCTGTTGCGGCAGGGGGATCCCCTCCGCTGCCAGAAGCTGGAACCCGTTGCCCACGAAACCCAGCCTCCAGCCCGATATACGGAAGCCTCCTTGGTCAAGGTGTTGGAAAGTGAGGGCATTGGTCGCCCCAGCACCTACGCCACCATCTTGAATACGATCATGAGCCGTGGCTACGTCAGGCCGATGGGGAATGCCCTCGTGCCCACCTACACAGCTTTTGCAGTCACCGAGCTGCTGGAAAAATACTTTCCCAACCTGGTGAATACCCGCTTCACCGCCGAGATGGAGCAAACGCTGGACGACATCGCTTCTGGACAGGCGGAGTGGTTGCCCTATTTGCGCCATTTCTTCTTGGGCGAGCAGGGTCTTGAGGGACAGGTAAAGGCCCGCGAGTTGGAAATTGACTCCAGCCTGGCCCGCTCCATCCATCTGGAGAACCTGCCCGTCAAGATCGGCATTGGCCCCTATGGCCCCTATGTGGCGGTCGAAACCGAGTCCGGAGAGGTGCGCGCCAACTTGCCGGAGGATATTCCCCCCGCCGATCTGAGCCCAGAACACATTGCGGAGCTAATCCAGCGGAAGCAAGAAGGCCCCAAGCCCATTGCCTTTCACCCGGAAACCCAGGAGCCAATCTATGTGATCCCGCAGGGCCCCTATGGCCCCTATGTGCAGTTGGGAGAAGTTTCTGAGGACAACAAAAAACCCAAGCGCACCTCCCTGCCCAAAGGGTTGAAACCGGATCAGGTCACGCCAGAGATTGCCTTGGGGTTGCTGAGCTTGCCCCGCACCTTGGGGGAACACCCGGAATCGGGGAAAAAGGTGCAGGCCGGTATTGGCCGCTTCGGCCCCTACGTAGTCTGCGATGGCGATTTCCGCTCTCTGCCCGCCGAGGAGGATGTGCTGACCATCAGCCTGGAGCGGGCGCTGGAGTTGTTGGCCCAGCCCAAGAAAGGCCGTGGGCGCGGCTCTGCCAAGCCCTTGCGGGAGCTGGGATCCCATCCTGAGGATGGTGAGCCGGTCAATCTGCACGACGGCCCCTACGGGCTGTATGTCAAACATGGCAAGGTCAATGCCTCTTTGCCCAAAGGGATCCCTGCCGAAGCGGTTACCCTGGAAATGGCCCTGCAGGTGCTGGCTGAAAAGGAAGGCTCTTCTGCAGAGGTCAAGGGGAAAAGCCGCTCGACCGCTTCTGCAGGTAAAGCCCAAGCCAAAGCTGCCTCCAGCAGCCCTACAGCCCAGCCGGCTGGAGATGCTGTGCCGCAGAAGCGGCGTAAAGCACAAACAACTTCCACCGGCGGCGGGATGGCCAAAGAGCCGCAAGCGAATGGGTCAGCCCAGGTGGGATCCCGTTCCACCATTGTGAGGATCACGCCCAAAGCTCGCGCCTGAAGTCAGCTTTTCTGCCACAGCCCAAGGTCGCCTGCTCAGGGTGGCTTAGGGGTTAGCCATGTAACAGTTTTGCTGACGACACAACTGCTTCAAGGGCCGCAAGCAGCGGCCACGGCGGCTTCCTGATTGGCAATGCAACCCATTGCTTCTGCAAACGGCAAGGGATCCTGCTGCTGGCGCTTGGGAATCTGGGCGTGTTCCAGCTCACTGCAGTAGCAGTAGGCAGGATGGCGACGATGGGGGTGTGCAAGGGACACGGGAGTAAATGAGAGTTGGAGTCGGGGCCAACAGCCTTCAGCTCAACGTTATCACCTGGGTGCCGGGGAAGTAGTGATTGAGGATTTGCGGCGCTGTGTAGCCCTGCTCGGCCAAGCCGCGGGATCCCCACTGACACAGTCCCACCCCATGCCCGGCTCCGCGATAGGTAAAAAGGTACACTTCCTGCTGGCCGGCCTTTGGCTGGAGACGTTCCCACGTGAAGCGGTTGCTGGGGAGGATCCCCCAACCCAGGGTTTGGCCAAGGCGCAGCACAAACTCTTGGCCAGTCAACAGTTGGGATCCAACGCGGATGCGCAGGGGGCGACCCCAGGGATCCGACTGCACAATCTCCAGATCGCCGTTGCCGAAGGCTGGCTCCAACTCCCGTCGGCTGAGCCGGACGCTGTGAGGGCCATAGAAGGGAGAGGCGCGACACCCGTCACAGATCACCCCTTGTAGGTAGGGGCGGGCGGGTGGGGCAAAAATATCCTGATTGGCGCTGGTGTGGCCCCCACAGGTGGAGTGAAACAGAACCTCTATCGGCTGGCCGGCATGGGTTAGGATCTGCCCTCGGGTTGCCTGCACCGCAGCAGTGGTCGCCGCCGTTTCATAGGCCAGGCCACCATAAAACTGGTGGGCGGTGGAATCCTGCAATAGCCTTATCGGGGCAGAGGGCCATTCTCTTCTGGGGCCGGGGCACAGATGGGGAACGGCCAAGGTACGGGCCAAGATGGCTTGCGCCTGCAAGGCGGCAGCTGGCCAGTCGGCGGGCATTTCGCTGGGCACCAAAGCCAGCAGATAGTCTTCCAACTTGACCCAATTCACCAGATGCAGGCGACCTAAACCCTTGGGACGAATCTGTACCCAGCCCCGATAGCGACGCTCCTCCCCTGCGAGGGAGCGCAGAGCTCCCCCCTGTAGCCAAAGGGATCCCTGGTAGCGACGAGGCTGTCCCGGCCCGGTCAGAAGGAGCTCTTGGCGGCGAACCTGTAACTTCCAGGTGCCTGTTGGAAAAGGCTGCTGATTTAAAACAAAAGGGCCCATCAGCTCCAACTCGGCCAAGGGATCCGCACTCCAGCGGCTGAACAGCTCCACGGCCAGCCAATCTCCGCGCCCGGACGTTTGGGCCTGCCGAGAGCCTCCCCAAACAGCCCACAGGGATCCCAGCACCATCGCCCCCAACTGTCGTCGCCGCATAGGCCCCATCCGGGCATCCTCTATCGATAGACCATTCCCCCAGAAATACTGTCAAGATGAGCTGGCCAGCAAAGGATCGTATCCCAGTTGCTGGGTAAGCCGGGCGCGGGCCAATTCCCGATATTCCCAAAAGTGTTCTCCTGCAGCGCAGAGGCCCAAATATAGGTTCAGCAGGCTCGGTTTCTGTCGCCAAATCGTCCATAGCTGCCGCCAAAATTGGGCGCGGATTTCGGGATGAAGGATCCCTTGCCGCCAGATGAGTTGTAGAAGCAGATGGATCCCTTTGCGGAGGGGCAGCTTCATCATTTGCCGTCGGCCATCTTTGATGCCGATATTCAGGCACTGTTGCAGGCAGCGAGACAAATATCGTGCAGGATCATACAGTTTCCAAAAACTTTCCAGATACTCTCGGGCAATCTCCGATAGAGAACGGGTGGGAATGAAATTCATCAGCGTATTTTGATCGCCGAACTCAGTAACGCCGATCCCTTCCAGCAAACGTTCCTCCTTCTTCAAGCGATTCCAGAGTTGCGTGTTTGGCAAAGCCTGTAAAATGCCTAACATCGGCTGAGGAATACCGGTTTGCTCGACAAAAGCCTGGATGCGATCCCCTGCTCCTGGCCGCTCTCCATCAAAGCCTAGAATAAACCCAGCGTAGATCAGCAGTCCGGCCTCGTTGATCTTGCGACAGGCTTCCACCAAAGGGTGACGGGTATTTTGTAGCTTTTGAGTCATCTGTAAGCTGTCTTGGTCTGGGGTCTCAATGCCCAAAAAGACAGCATAGAACCCCGCTTCTACCATCAACCTCATCAGCTCTTCGTCTTCCGCCAGGTTGACTGAAGCCTCTGTCATAAAGGTAAATGGATAGTTGCGCTTCTGGCTCCAGGGGATCAGCTCTCGTAAAAATCGCTTGACGTTGCGCTGGTTGCCGATAAAGTTGTCGTCTACCACAAATACCGAACCCCGCCAACCCAAGTCATAGAGAGCTTGCAGCTCGGCTAGCATTTGACTTGGCTCTTTGGTTCTCGGCTTGCGTCCGTAAAGAGAGATGATGTCGCAAAACTCGCAATTGAAGGGGCAACCTCGCGAAAATTGGACTGACATCATGAAGTATTGATCCATACGCAGCAGATCAAACCTCGGCAAAGGACTTTGGGTTACGTCCGGCTTTTCGGCGGCCCGAAAAATGCCCGACTCTTGACCTGCTTCTAGGGCCTTGACGAAAGCCGGTATGGTCACTTCCCCTTCGTCCAAAACCAAATAGTGAGCCCCGGATTCCAGGGCGTCTTGCGGCACAGAAGTTGGATAGGGCCCGCCCACAGCTACTTTTTTGCCCAGTTGTACAGCCTTGCGAATCAGGGCGTGGAAATCTTGTTTTTGCACCAGCATGGCCGACAAGATCACCAGATCGCACCAGTGCCAATCGGCTTCTGTTTCAGCAGCGACATTGCGATCCACAAAGCGAATCTCCCAGTGTTGGGGTAGCAGAGCAGCAACGGTGATCAAGCCCAGAGGTGGCATTAGCGCTTTTAGTCCCACCATCTCGATGGTGCGATTGTAAGACCAGAACGATTGAGGAAAACGCGGATAGAGCAGCAATGCCTTCATACC